>JAAYCJ010000163.1 GCA_012729815.1 Phycisphaerae bacterium
ACATCCGAGAGGAGTGGACGATCGAGACCGAACCGGGATACCGGATCCCGTTCTATTTTCTTCGACCGCTGCGCCAGGACGGTCCGCTCCCGCTGGTGATTACGCCACACGGACACGGCAAGCTGGGCAAATCCACCTATGTCGGTATCTGGCACACCGAGGAGGAACGGACGAGTATCGCCGAAGGCGAGCGCGACATCGCCCTGCAAGCCGTTCGGGCCGGGTGCGTAGCCATCGCCCCGGACATGCGGGCCTTCGCGTCGATGCGGATGAAGCAACAGCGGGACGAGGACGCCTGCAACTCCTGCCGCACGCTCCAGATGCACGCCCTGCTCTTTGGGCGGACGCTGATCGGCGAGCGGGTCTGGGATATCGGACGCCTCATCGACTACGCTGCCACCCGGCCCGAGGCGGACCTGACCCGCGTGGCGGTCACCGGCAACTCCGGCGGTGGTACGGTCAGCCTCTTCGCCTCAGCCTGCGACGAGCGGATCGCCCTGGGTATGCCCTCCTGCTACTTCTGCACCTTTGAGCACTCCATCGGCAGCATTCGCCACTGCGAGTGCAACTATGTGCCCGGTATCATGACGCTCGGCGAGATGTACGACGTGGCGGGCCTGATCTGCCCCCGCCCGCTGCTGATCGTCGCGGGCAAGGAAGATGCGATCTTCCCCATCGATGCCGTCCGCTTTGCCCACGAACAGGTCCGCAAGGTCTATCAGGCCGCCGGCGTGCCGGAACGCTGCCGCCTCTCGGTTGGCGAGGGCGGCCACCGGTACTACAAGAAGGACGTCTGGCCGTTCGTGAGGGAGTTTTTCGGTGACTGACCGAGTGCAGGGCTTGGTTATAAGTAATGATTGGGCACCATTGGTAATGTTTGTGATGACGGGGCCTCGCAGTCGTGCCGGAGTTGTCTATAGGTGAAGTTAATATCTGTACTTCTGAAAAAACCTTGCCCCATTTTTCGCTTGACGGCCCGCAGTGGCCCTGTATACTTGGGGGCGACATCAAGCCCAGGCTAAGTGGCGGAGAGCTACGATGAAGCGCAGACTGATCACGTGGTTGCTGACCCTCTCGGCCAGCATGTTCGTCCTTCCCTTCGGTTCCTGTGTCCAGGCGTCGTTGGATGGGGTCGTCCAAAGCGTCGAGCCCTGTGACTTCCTGAACTGCCAGGATCCGCGGTTTTTCGATCCGTGCCGGTTCCTCCAGTGCAACCGCACCGGCAGGCCGATCACGCTGACCGGCGAATAAGCCGAACGGGCGACGCTCGAAACCACCCTAAACGCTTGAGGCCCGTTCAGTTACGAAAGGAATGGATATGAGAAAGCGAACCGGTGTTCTGGCCCTTTTGATCCTTGCGGCCGTCATGCTCACCGCTGCGCCCGGCTGCAACCTGTTCGGTGTCTTGCTGAATAACGTCAGCCCGGGCGACATACTGAACCTCGGTCAACTTGGACAGGTCGATCTGGCGGGTTCGCGCAACCTGTTTATCCCCGAGTGGCCCGACTACGACAAGGATCCGTTCTGCCAGATCCCGGGCTTCTGCGGGCCGAACATCTTCTACCCGAGCAGCAGCGCTCCGGACGCCGGAGAGCCCATCAGCACCTACGGCGAGTAGACCAGACGCCCTCGAAAAAGCAGCGGCCGATGCAGGTTTGAAGTCTGCATCGGCCGTTTTCTTATCGGCAGGGGGGATCAACTGGCCGCCATTGAGCCGTTGAGTTCCGAAACCAGCTCCCGAAAGCGCTGCCCGCGGGCCTGGTAGTTCTCGAACATGTCCCAGCTGGCACAGCCGGGGGAAAGCAGGACACAGTCACCGGGGCCGGCTACTCTGGCCGAGTGGCTGACCGCTTCCTCGAGCGAGGCCGCCTCGGCGGCATCACCGCCGAACTGGCGGACCATGGCCGCGATCCGCGGACCGGTCTGGCCGAGGGCCACCGTCAACTTGGCCCGCCGGGCCAGGTCGCGGGCGAAATCGGACAGGTCGAGCTGCTTGTCGTAGCCGCCGACGATCGCGATCGCCGTACCGCTGGGAAACGCCCGCAGGGCGACAATCCCCGACTGTGGCGTGGTGGATTTCGAATCGTTATACCAGCGGGTTCCTTCAATTTCCGCCACGAGTTCCAAGCGGTCCGCCAGCCCCTTGAAGCGGCGAAGGGCTGCGCCGATCCTCGCCGGGCTGACTCCGGCCGCGAGGGCGGCGGCGCTGGCGGCTGCGGCGTTCTGCAGGTTATGCTCGCCGGGGATCGCCATTTCGCTGGCGGCGATGATCCGCTCGGGCTGCCCGTTGAGGCTCGAACTGAGTATCCAGCCGTCGACGTTCTGGGTCAGCGTCACCTGGTGGGAATTGACCGCCATTCCGGCTTCAGCGCGGGCGAAATGCCAGAGCTTGACCTCGCCGGGCATCAACTGCTCGATGGTCCGGCAATTCGCGTCGTTGGCGTTGGTGATCAGCACGTCGCCGGACCTCTGGAAGCGGGTGATATTCGATTTGGCCTCGATGTAGCTTTCGAGGCTGTCGTGCCGATCCAGATGGTTCGGGAAGATGTTGGTGACCAGGGCGATCTCCGGGCTGTACTCAATCCCGGCGATGTCTTCGAGCTGGAAACTCGAAAGCTCCAGGATGACCAGATCGGTTTCCTGGATATGGGCGACGTCCTCCAGGAGGGACTTGCCGATGTTCCCGCCCAGCCACACGTTGGTGAAGCCAAGCCCCTTGTCCCGCGAGGCCAGCGCCTCGCGAAGGATAGTTTCGATCATGGCCACCGTCGTGCTCTTGCCCACCGTCCCGGTCACCCCGAGCACCCTGGCCCGGCAGCGGTCCAGGAACAGGTTCATTTCGGAGGTGATTGGGATATTCTTCTGGATGGCGAGCTTGAGGTATCGCGAGTTCTTGGGCACCGCTGGGCTGACCACCACCAGGTCCGTATCGGTGAAATCGGCCTCGATGTGGCCGCCAAGATGCATCTGGACGGGAAGGTCGGCGATGCGGGCGATCGCGTCCTTGAGCTTGGCCTCAGGGGCAAGGTCCGTCACCGTGACCTCGGCACCCTGCGCGACGAGGAACCGCACCGCTGAGATCTGGCCTCCGAAGTGGCCCAGTCCCATAACCGTCACCCGCGTACCGACGAAATGTTCGGGTGGAAACGACATCATCCGACCGCCTCCGCTGTGTCCACGGATCGCCGCTCAACACGGCGTTCTGATGTTCTTATCGTCGCGGCGAGGCGGAATCATGAAGGCGGATCCACCTACCGTCCGTGGTGCAGCGTCGCGAAAGACTGCCGATGGGGAATCCGTTGTGCGATCGTGATGCGTCTTGCCGCTCGATTTCCGGACCGACGACGGATATAGTCTACCAGAACTTTTCCGCCGCTCAAGCCAGAGCCGAGTTGATTTCCTGCTTCATGTCGATGATGGCCTGCTCCACCGACTTCTCCCAGGAGGACAGGTCTTTGTACTTCTCGGTCTCGTAGGCGTAGATGATGCTGCGGGTCGCGGTGACGATGGCCCCCGTGCCATCGGGCTTGAAGCACGCCTTGGCGGCCTCGGCGGTTCCGCCCTGGACGCCGTAGCCGGGCACCAGGAAGATCGAATTGGGCATCACCGAGCGCAACTGCGAAGCGGCTTCGACGTCGGTCGCCCCGACCACCGCCCCGATGCAACTGTAGCCGCTTTGGCCCTTGTACTTGTCCTGACCCGCCACCCGGGCCAGCATTTCCGCCACATGGGTATAAAGCTTTTTGCCATCGGCACTTGTGAAATCCTGAAGCTCGCGGGCCTCGGGATTGCTGGACCGGACGACCACGAAGAGGCCCTTGCCTTGTTCGGAGGCGACGTCGATGAACGGCTGAAGGGCACCGATCCCAAAGTAGGGGGTGACCGTCACGGCGTCGGGAGCCACGAGGTTCTCCATGTTGGTGAACTCGGGGTTCGATAGGTGCCCCTCGGCGTAGGCCTCAACGGTTGACGAGATGTCGGATCGCTTAATATCGCCAATAATTTCCAAACCGAGACTGTCGGCTTCTTCGACGAGGCTGTAGTAGGCCTCGATGCCTTCCCAGTAATACTTCTCAAAAAAGGCGATATTGATCTTCACCGCGGCGACGTGCGGGGCGACGATCCGCAGGACTTTAGTCGAAAACTCGAAAATGGCATCGATGGCCGATTCGGTATCCAGTTCGTCGTTGAGTTCCTTACTCTCGCGGATGGCCAGAGGCAGGCGATTATAGACCGGGTCCAGACCCACCGCGATCGGCGAGCCCTTCGCCTTGATTCCTTCAACGAGACGATCAGCAAAATGGTTTGACACGTACCTACCCTCTTGTATGGGACCGGTTCTCGTCCACTAAGTTTCCATCTTTGCCTTCGAAACTATAACTATTTACGTACAGCCACGCAAGGTCAATTGGGGAATTGAAATAAAATTTTACTTTTCGCCATCTTACCCCAAGTCCCAGCGGTTGCCGAACTTATCGGACGTCCAAGTGAACGGCCGCCCCGGATCGTTCGATACATTATATAATTAGATATTCTGCAATCCCGGCATCTTTTGGAGGGGACCTGCGAATGGACCTGTTGACCGCCACCGCCGTCGAAGTGGGCAGTGTTGTTGAAGTATCCGGCAACGAGATCCGGCTGAAGCTGACCCCGGAATTCCTGGAAGCCGCCCGGAGCGAGCACATCGGCCAGCCGGGGGCCTATATCCTGGTTGCGGTCGGCGAACTCAACGTGGTGGGGCTGATCAATTCCCTGCACTTTGATGAAGCCGCCGGCGAAGGGGCCATGACCGTCCAATTGTTCGGCCAAATCCGCGGTGACCGGTTCTCCCGCGGCGTGGACCAGTACCCGGTTATCCACGACCGGGCCCGGCTACCCGAGGAGGAGGATCTGGCCGCGATTCTGGGCGGCGACACCCAGGAGGACCCCGACAAGGTCAACGGGCACCTTCTGCTGGGCCGTTCGGCGATCAACAGCAAGTATCTGACCTACCTGAACACCAAGCACTTTTTCAGCAAACACGTAGCCGTACTGGGCAACAGCGGCGCCGGAAAGAGCTGCACGGTGGCCCGGATCATCTCCCAAGCGATCCGTTCGCCCCACTCGCAGGTCATTCTCTTCGACCTGCACGGCGAGTACCGCCAGGCGTTTTCCGACGACGACGGCAAGCCGCTGCCCAACGTCACGTATCTGAGCGACAAGGACATGATCGTTCCGTACTGGCTGCTGCGCTACTCGGAGCTCGAGGCCCTGTTCGTGGACAAGTCGGACCCGCGGCTGATCGCCAACCAGAGTTCGTTCCTCAAGGAGGCCCTGCGGAAGCTCAAGAGAGGGTCGGCCAAACGTCTGAACCTGCTGGAGAGCTACACCGTCGATACGCCCATCCATTTCTCGATGGAGCACCTGCACACGCACGCGGAGAATATGAACCAGGCCCGGTTCGTGCTCAACACCGAGCGTTACGCCTTCGCCCGCAGTTCGCTGCGGAGCCTGCCTCCGAACGAACAGGAGGAGATCCTTCTGACCCAGAAGGCCCAGTTCAACCAGGGCAACGCGGAGGGCGAGATCCCTCACGCTCTCTACTACCAGAAGCTGATCGGCATGATCGACCGCATGGAGCACCGGCTCAACGACTGCCGCTATGACTTCCTGCTCCGGCCGGTCAAACACGCCCGGGACTCCAAGCTGTTCGTCAGCAACTTCCCGCAGATCAAGGAGGAGCGCGAGGACTGGTCCGAGGTAATCGACTGGCTGATCCGCCTGCTGCTCGGACAGCTCTCAGTCCGCAAGAACCTGACGATCGTGGACCTCAGCTCCATCCCGTTCGACATCGTGGACCTGACCGTCGGACTGCTCACGCGGGTGGTCTTCGACTACAACTTCTTCAGCGTGCCCGCCGAACGGCGGCCGGTGGTCATGGTCTACGAGGAGTCCCACAACTACATTCCTCGCGAGGACAAGGGCGACAGTTTCGCCCGCAAGGCGGTCGAGCGGGTGGCCAAGGAAGGGCGGAAGTACGGCGTCAGCGCCATGGTCGTCTCCCAGCGGCCGGGCGAACTGTCGCACACCGTGCTGAGCCAGTGCAACAACCTCGTGGTCATGCGCCTCAACAACCCCGAAGACCAGCAGTACGTGACGAAGGTCGTCTCCGACCAGTTCGCCGACCTGGTCAAGATGCTGCCGGTTCTGCGGCCGGGCGAGGGCTTCGTGATCGGCGACAGCGTGCCGCTGCCCATGCGGACGCTGGTCACGCTGCCGGAGCGCACGCCGGCCAGCGCCGACGTTGATTTCGTCGAGGTCTGGTCCAACGGCGACAGCGGCGAGGAGATGTACCACGCCATGAGCCGCTGGTTCAAACAGACCCGTCCGGAAGAGGGCTAGGCGGGCGGGACCTACTCGGCACGCTTGAGCCCCAGCAGACGCATCACCGGCCGGCGGATCAGGAAATAGGGCCGGCTCAGGACGCGGTGCAGGTTGATTGCGGTTGATCGTCTCTCGCTTCGTTGTCGTTCCTCATCCGTCAGTTGGTCCGGCCGCAGGCGACGCTTGTGTTTGAGCAGGTGATACCAATCCTCCCGCTGCAACTGCCGCAGGACGAAACGCGTTAGAAAGAACCGCCGACGCGGCGCGTAGCTGATCTGAAAGTCGATCAGATGCCCCCGGCCGTCCTCACCCAGCAGAATGTTCTCGGGTTTGTTCAGGTCGACGTACGCCACGCCTCGCTCGTGGACGGCCTGGAGCGTATTGGCAAGTCCCGCGAAGAAGTCATCGGCGACCGTCGCCTTGCGCCTCAGCGGTCCGCCCGGCACGAATGCATGGACAAACCCGGTCTTCCCCACCCGTCCGAGGTACTCGGGTATGCCTTCGATTCCCGCCAGAAGCCGGTAGAGCCGGGTCTCGTGGCCGACCTGGAGCCGGCCGGTCCAGCCCATCGGCAGCCCGAAGAAACGGCGCACGCGGTAGATCTTGACCACCACCTGCCGACCCTGCCCCTCATACAGACCCGTGGCTGCGAAGAAATCGTACTTAAACGTCTGAACCTTCCGATAGGCGACGGCGTCCAGCGTCACCGAATTTGGCATGTCCGGCTCGTAGAGTGCGTAGAACTGTCGCTGCACCCAGTTCATGGCTGCGGATCGTCGTCGGTCGTTTCCGGTGTCTCAGCCTCGTCCTGGCCGGGTTCCTCCATTTCCGTCTCATCCGAAAGGGGAGGTTCCACAATGGCTTGCGGTTCAGCCTGCGATTCCTCGTGCGCGGCCGTCTCGGGTGCCTCAGCCGGCTCCTGGTCGGTGGGCGCCGCCGCCTGCCCGTCGTCCGGGATCTCCACCCTCAGATAGATGTAGATCTCCGAAAGCGGCTCGTCCTGCTCGATCTGGATCATTCCCTGGCGGATCAGCTCCAGCATGGCGATGAACAGGCCGATCATTTCGACCCGCCGTTTGCGACCCTCGAAGACCCGCGAGAACGTCATCGGCCCTTCGCGTTTCAGCCGGTCCACGATGTCCGCCTGGTACAGCGCCAGCGGCGTATCGTCCTCGCCCGCGTCGTGGATCGGCGGACCCGCGAGCGTCTGCTGCAGGAGCCGCCCGAACGCCTCCACCAAGTCCCAGATCTGCACGTCCTCGAGTTCGAGTTCCTCGGCTCCGACCTGCGGCAGCACCGGCACGCGGGCGAATTTCTGCGACTGCTCATCCGCCGCTTCGCCCAGCCACGACGCCGCGTCCTTGAACCGTTTGTACTCCAGCAGTTGCCGGACCAGTTCGGTCCGCGGGTCCAGGTCGTCGCCGTTTTCTTCCTCGGTTTCCGGCTCGCGCGGCAGCAGCGTCCGGCTCTTGATCTCCATCAGCGTGGCCGCCAGCACCAGAAACTCGCCGGCCAGGTTCGGGTCCAGCTCCTGGAGGTAGCGGACGTACGCCAGGTACTGGTCCGTGATCCGGGCAATCGGGATGTCGTAGATGTCGACTTCCTCTTTGCGGATCAGATACAACAGCAGGTCCAGCGGACCGTTGTAGATATCCAGCTCAACCCTGTAGTCGTCGCTCATGCCTCGCTTCGCCCGTCGCCTATGACGTGTATTGCATTCCCGTCGCCTCGCGGACCTCTCGCAACGTCGGCTCGGCCAGGGCCCTTGCCCGCCGCGCCCCGTCCTGCAGGACGCTCTCGACGTAGGCCGGGTCCTTCTCCAGTTCCGCCCGCTTTTCGCGGTACGGCTGGAAGTATTCGACCAACAGCTCGATCAGCCGTTTCTTGGCGTGGCCGTAGCCGGTCCCGCCCTGGCGGTACCGCTGTTCCCATTCCGTCCGCTCACTCGGGTCGGCCACCAGCCGCAGCAGGGCCATCACGTTGCACCGGTCCGGGTCTTTCGGCTCCTCCAGCGGCGTGCTGTCGGTGACGATCGACATGACCTTCCTCTTGATCGTCTTGGGGTCGGCGAAAATCTCGATGGTGTTATCGTAGCTCTTGGACATCTTCTGCCCGTCCAGCCCCGGCACCACCGCCGTCGATTCGAGTGTCCGCTCTTTGGGGATCACCAGGATTTCGCCGTAGGTCTGATTGAATTTCTGGGCGATGTCCTGGGTCACCTCGATGTGCTGCTTCTGGTCCTTGCCCACCGGGACCAGCTCGGACTTGTAGATCAGGATGTCCGCCGCCATGAGCACCGGATAGGCGAACAGGCCGTGATCGGCGGGGATGCCGCGCTCCAGCTTCTCCTTGTACGAGACGCACCGTTGGAGCAGGCCCATGGGGGTGATCGTCGAGAGGATCCAGCTCAGTTCCGTCACCTGCGGCACGTCCGACTGGCGGAAGAAGATCGTCCTGGCCGGGTCCAGGCCCAGCGCCAGGTAGTCCAGGGCCACGTCCTGCGTATATCGGACCAACAATTCCGGGTCCCTGAGGGTGGTCAGGGCGTGGTAGTTGGCGATGAAGTAGAGACCCTCATGCTCCCGCTGAAGCTCCAGATGCTGCTGCATCGCGCCGTAGTAGTTGCCCAGGTGCAATTTCCCGGACGGCTGTATTCCCGATAGCACTCGCATTGGACTCGGTCCTCCTGCAACCAAACCCATATTGTAGCGGCTGAGGCCGGCCATATCACCAGGTTTTGGCCGACAAATCGCAAGGGCTGGGCCGGATGCCCCAGCCAGGCAGCCGGCGAGTCCGAACCCGGCGGTCCCGCTGCCAGCACTGAAAACGGCCCTGTCGGGACAGGCCGCGGCGACGTTTCATTGCTGCAACAGATCAACTGGAGGAGGGGCTGGCGATTGCCGATACTTTGATCCTGAGGCAATGCTCAAGGTTTTCCGCCAGAGAGGGCAAGCTATGGCGAGGCCGATTTGTTTTCGATGGAGCTGGTTCCTGATAGCCGCCGTGGTCTCGGTGGGCGCCTCGACGCCGCCGGCCACCCAGACCGGCGATCCGGACCGCGTGGTCCTGGTGTCCCCAAAGCACCCGACGTATCTGTCCGCACTGGATACTGTTGAGGCCGACTTGGGCGACAAGGACTTCAAGACGCTTCGGGTCGAAGTGGCCGCAGCACGCGACTGGGTGGATGCGGCTCGGGCGTTCAAGCCGGACCTGATCGTCGTGGCGGGCTCGACCTGCATCCGACCGGTTTTAGACGAGTTTCCGAATGTGCCGGTCGTGTTTACCATGATCCCCAATGCCCTCGACAGCCTCTCCGAGGACGTCAAGACGGACCAGAACCGGGTCTCCGGCGTCACCACCGACATTTCCCCGGCGGCCCAGCTCGCCTGGATCGCCGGCACCTGTCCGGGAGTCAAGACCGTCGGCGTGCTCCACAGCCCATCTTCCCTCAAGACCGTCGAGGCCCTGGTGGCCACGGCCGCCACGCGCGGCATCAAGCTGATTCCGGTCAAAACGGACAAGCAGGATTTTGCCAAGGCCCTTCGCGAACTGAGTGAAAAGGACTGCCAGTCCGTACTCATGCTTCCGGACGCACAGGTCTACACGGCCGCCAATGTCCAGGGCCTTCTGCTCTGGGGTCTGCGCCAGAAACGCCCCGTGTATGCCTTCTCGCCCAACCTGGTCAAGGCGGGAGCCCTGGCCGGACAGTATTCCGAGATCGACGTGGTGGGTCGGCAGACCGCCGACGTCGTCCGCAGAATCCTTAAAGGGGCCGACCCTCGATCGGTCGGCCTGGAGTATCCTCAGCGGATATCCCGGGCGTTGAACCTTCGCACGGCCGACATGATCGGCGTGTCGGTCGACGCCAGCTTCCTTAAGGATCAGACCCTGGTATTCGGCGATAAATAGGTGACACTGACGTGAGCGATCAAACTATGACCAGAGTCGGAATGGTGTGCATGATCCTGGCGGTTCTTTGGCCGCTCCAGACGCCGTTGGGCGCGGCCGAGACACCGGCCTCGTCGCCCGTCCTGGAGGACATCGACCTGTTGACCCTGGAGGTTCCGGTCGTCGTCACCGGCGCCACCCGGCGGGCCCAGAAAATCGAAGATCTGCCGTACGCGGTCAGCGTCATCACCGCCCGGGAGATTGAACTGGCCGGAGCCCGGTCGGTGCCCGACGCCCTGCGTCTGGTTCCCGGCGTGGACGTGGCGGAACTGGCCTACGGCTTCTACTCCGTCTCGCCGCGCGGCTTCTACGCCAACCAGGGCAGCCAGAGCCTTATTCTCGTGGACGGCCGCGAGATCTTCGACTCGTTCCTCGGCGGCACCTTCTGGGGAAGCTGGCCGTTCAAGCTCGAGGACATCGAGCGGATCGAGGTCATCCGCGGGCCGGCCGGAGTCACGTGGGGAGCCAATGCGACCAACGGCCTGATCAACATCGTGACCAAGGATCCGGCCGACCAGCTTGGGTTGACCTTCGACTCGCGGGCCGGCTCACGGGGCGTCAACCGTGAATACGTCGGCTACGGTTTTCAGGACGGGGCTCTGCGGATGCGGGTCTCCGGCGAGCACGAGGGCAGCGATGGGTTCCGCGAGGGCGGATCGCTCCTGCGAGGCCTGAACGACTATTACGAGGCGGGGCGCTTCAGCCTCTATGGGGTCGCCGACCTCGGCATCGACGACACGCTCACCTTCTCGGCCGGCAGCGCACTGGTCGACGGGATCTATCCCACGTCCCTCGGGCACGGGTTCTTCGGCATCCAGAGCCCCGGCTCGCGGGCCAACTACGCCATGGCCCGGTGGGACCATCGCATCGAGCACGACAACGCCTGGAGCCTGACCGGCTACATCAACGAATTTCACCACAACTTCGGCGGCAACGCCTACGACGTTCAGTACCAGCAGGCGGCCCTGCAGCTCAATCACACCTTCAAACCCGCGGAAAACCACACGCTGGTGTGGGGCGTCGACACGCTGCTCGACCACGCCGACGGATCGAACGCCGATCCGTACTTCCTGGTCCAGAACCACCTGTGG
Organism: Phycisphaerae bacterium; assembly: GCA_012729815.1. Classification (NCBI taxonomy): domain Bacteria; kingdom Pseudomonadati; phylum Planctomycetota; class Phycisphaerae; species Phycisphaerae bacterium. Next base: position 11,403 of record JAAYCJ010000163.1, read on the forward strand.
ACCGGCAACATCGGCATCTACATTGCCGATGATTGGCGGCTCGCTCCGCAATGGACGTTGAGCCTGGGCGGGCGGGTCGACTATGAGTGCTATGGCGGTTTCGAGCCCAGCGCGAGGGCGGCTCTCTCCTACGAGCCGGACGAGGACTCGCTGATCTACGGAGCCGTCTCGCGGGCCTACAAGATGCCCGCAGCCGGCCTGCGCTACATCAACATGCAGCTGCTCAACGGCCTGATGCACATGCAGGCGGACAAGGACATAGCCAACGTCCACCTGCTGGCCTACGAACTGGGCTACCGCCGCCGGAATATCGCCGATTGCGTCGATTTCAACGCCAACGTCTACTGGCACGAGTACAACCATACGGGCGCGTTTTCCACTCAACTCGGCTGGCCCGAGCTGATCCTGACGAATTTCAGCGAGGCCGGCGCGTCCTCCACCTACGGCGTGGAACTGGGCTCCACCTGGAGGCTCAGCGAGAAACTCACCGCTCAGGCCAACTACACCTTCCAGATGCTCAGTTGGCGGGCCGATGACGCACCCGATTTTTCCCTGGCCGTCGAGTCGATCACGCCGCCCAAGCATAAGGCCATGATCGGCCTGAACTACAAGGCCACCGAGGACTTGACGCTCTCCTCTCACGCCTACTACGTCGATGCCGTCCGGACCCCCAATTCCGACAATCCCTTCGGCACCCTCTCGGCCAGTCCGTACATCCGCCTCGACCTCCGCGCCGAGCACGAGTTCTGGAACGATCGGGCTTCCATCGCGGTCGGCGTCAGCAACCTCCTGGACCCCGGCCACTACGAGGGGCGCAGCAAGTTCTACGCTCAGGCCGAAGTCCCGCGGATGGTCTACGCCGAGCTGCGCATCCACTTCGATTGATCCGATCATCGCCGCGGACTTGCCTCAAGCGGGCCGGCCTCCTATCATAGTCGCACTTTTGTTGCGATCGATCAGGAGAACCCGGTGAAAGAAGTGACCATCCATACCGACGGCAGCAGCAGGGGCAATCCCGGTCCCGGCGGCTATGGCGTCGTCCTGCGCCACGGCGCGACCCGCAAGGAACTGGCCGGCGGCTTTCGCCGGACCACCAACAACCGCATGGAACTGCTCGCCTGCATCGTGGCCCTGCGGGCCCTCCGCGAGCCCTGCCAGGCCGAGATTCACAGCGACTCCCAGTACGTGGTCAACGGTGTGACAAAGGGCTGGGCCAAAAGCTGGCGAAGCCGCGGCTGGCGAAAGGCGGACAAGAAACGCCCGGAAAACGTCGATCTCTGGCGAGAACTGCTCGACCTGCTCGAAAAGCACGAGGTCCGCTTCCACTGGCTTCGCGGCCACGCCGGCCATCCGGAAAACGAGCGCTGCGACCAGCTCGCCACCCGCGCCGCCGACCAGCCGGATCTTCCGCCCGACCAGGGCTACGAAACCGCCGGCTCCGCCGCCGAGTTGTTTGGCGACTGACGCGGCCGCAACCGCGCCGATGACCGCCGGCCGCTACGGCATGACGAACTCGTGCTCCGCGGCGCGGCAGGTCAGGACCGGGCAGGGGGCCTTGCGGACCACCCGTTCCGCCACCGAACCCATCAGGACGTGGCGCAGCCCCGACCGCCCGTGCGTCGCGATCACGATCAGGTCGATCGCCTGCTCGCGGGCGTAGTGGATGATCTCGATAAACGGCCGGCCCGTGACCACCTTGGCCACCAGCTTGGGCGCTTCGGCCAGGTGCTCGCCCACGAACTGCTGCATCTGCGCCTCGGTCGAACGGAGCAACTCGTTGGGGTCCGGACCCACCGGCACCCCGTCCGGCCCCAGGGCCAGCCAGTAGTGATACGCCTCATCCACCACATGCAGGCAGTGGAGCTGGGCGTCGAACTGCCGGGCGAATTCCTGGGCATACTTCAACGCCGCCAGGGACAGTTCCGAAAAATCCGTCGGATAAAGAATCCTCGCCAGCTTGATCATCATGCCTCTCCTGCCTTGGTTCAAATCGCCCGGCCCGCGACGGAACGCCCCGTACCGGTTGAGTATATGATATCTCAAACTCCTTTTCCGTCCAGCGTAAACTGACAGGAGCGGCGGACGGCTGGCTCGCGGCTAATCGTCCGGAAAGGCTTCGCGAAGCGGAATGAAATCCTCCTGGTCGAGGGCTTTGAAGAAGAGAAAGGCGAAATCGTCCCGTTCCGGCATGGTGTTGCGGTAGTACCCGCGCCAGTAGTCGGACTCCCGCACCGGCACCGCCGCGGCATGGCCGTCCGAGTAGGCGACGTTGACCACGTACGGTCGAACATGGGGCCAGCAGTCCGTGCCCCAGTCCCACAGGTCATAATCGCCATATCGAGGAATGAGAATGTCCGCGGTCATCGCCAGCGGGTATTCCAGAGCGCCGTACTGGATCTTGCTGAGCCAGTCGACGTCGGCGCCGGTGATGTACTCATACTCATACCCGTTTCCTGTCTTCTGGCCGAACACCCGGTACAGATAGCTGGTGAAGCGATAGTTGGGGTAATAACGAGTCTGCTCCCATCCGTAGGGGTAGGTGAAATACGGCTCCCGTTGGCTCGGACAGAACAGAACCTTCGGCTCGACCAGAAAGCCCGTGGCGAACAGCAGCCCATGACCTGTCCAATGACCCGAGGCAAAGACCTCGAAGGTCAATGACGCGTTCTGTCCCTCGTGGCCTGGAGGAAAGCGGTCGTCATACTCGCCGGCGTACGCAACCAGCGCCACCGCCGTCTGGTGCTGATTGCTCAGGCAGATCGTCCGTCGGGCCTGTTCGCGAGCCTGCGACAACGCGGGAAGCAGTATCGCCACCAGCACCGCGATGATCGCCACCACGACCAGAAGCTCGATCAGCGTGAACCCCTTCGTCCGCCGCTGAGACCTGCGGCCGCGGACGAAAGGCCTCAAGAACGGCATACGGCTCGTCTCCATGGGACGCCCACCCTCACTCCTGCGACGCAAGCCATATTACATGATACCCGCTGTACACCAGAATACCAATCCCCTTCCTCCGAGCCTCCGTGCACCGGGTGTGCCCGACATACACCGCTCGGTTCTCCTTCCCGCTCGTTCTGCGTGCCAGTCCTTTTTCCTTGACGGGCCGCCCGGCTGGGGCCTACCATTAGCACTTCTTCTGACGGAGACCAACGATCATGCAGCCTGCGGCGGCCAAAACCGTGCCCGACGAGAAGGGACGCTTCGGACCCTTCGGCGGGCAGTTCGTGCCCGAGACGCTCATGGGCGCTCTCGAGCAGCTCGACCGGGAATACCGGCGGGCCAAGGACGACCCGGACTTCCACCGTGAGCTCGATTGGTACCTCGAACACTTCGTCGGCCGTCCGAGCCGGTTGTATCACGCCCGCAACCTCAGCCGTCGGCTGGGCCAGGCCAAGGTCTACCTCAAACGCGAGGACCTCAACCACACCGGCGCCCACAAGATCAACAACACGCTCGGCCAGGTCCTGCTGGCCCTGCGAATGGGCAAGAAGCGCATCATCGCCGAAACCGGAGCCGGCCAGCACGGGGTCGCCACCGCGACCGCCGCCGCCGTCTTCGGCCTGCCCTGTGAGGTCTACATGGGCAGCGAGGACATCCGCCGCCAGGAACTCAACGTCTACCGCATGAAACTGATGGGCACGAAGGTGGTGCCTGTCGAGTCCGGCCAGCGGACCCTCAAGGACGCGATCAACGAGGCCATGCGGGACTGGCTGGCCACCGTCGAGACCACGCACTACGTGTTCGGCTCGGTCGCCGGTCCGCACCCGTTCCCGATGCTCGTCCGCGACTTCCAGTCGATCATCGGGCGCGAAATCCGCCAGCAGATGCAGGCCGCTGAGGGGCGGCTGCCCGACGTCTGCATCGCCTGCGTGGGCGGCGGAAGCAACGCCGCCGGCATGTTCTACGACTTCATCGAGGACAAAGCCGTTCAACTGATCGGCGTCGAAGCCGCCGGTCACGGCATCGCAAGCCGGCTCCACTCCGCCAGCATCAGCGCGGGCACGCCTGGTGTGCTTCACGGATCCTACAGCTACGTCCTGCAGGACGGCGAGGGCCAGACGCTGCCGGTCCACTCGGTGGCCGCCGGCCTCGACTATCCCGGTGTCGGCCCGGAGCACTCATATTGGAACGAGACCGGCCGCGTCGAATACGTCAGCGCCACCGATGACGAAGCCATCGAAGCCTTCAGATTGCTCTCCTCGACCGAGGGCATCATCCCCGCTCTCGAGTCGGCCCACGCCGTGGCCTACGCCCTCAAGCTGGTCCCCAAGCTCAAGAAGGACACGCTGGTGGTGGTCAACGTCTCGGGGCGGGGCGACAAGGACTGCATGGAAGTGCTGCGGGTCGAGGAACTCAAGGGCAAACAATTGCAGGGCTGAGGCCGGGAATACGCGATGAACCGCATTGACGCTGCTTTCAACGAGCTGAACGAGAACGGTCGCAAGGGCCTTTTCCCCTTCATCGTCGCCGGTCATCCGGACCTGGAGACGACGATCCGGCTGATTGCCCGCTTTCAGGAACTGGGCGCATCGGGGATCGAGGTGGGCTTTCCCTTCACCGACCCGGTCGCCGACGGTCCGGTCATCCAGACCGCCTTCAACCACGCCCTCGACGCCGGCGTCACCGTCGAGAAGATCTTCGACGCCTTTGGCAAGGCCCGCGACCGGATCCGCATTCCGCTGCTGGCCATGGTCTCGGTCTCGATCGTCTTTCGCATCGGCGTCGACGCGTTCCTCGACCGCGCCGGCGAGGCGGGTTTCTCGGGCCTCATTATCCCTGACCTCTCGTTGGAAGAGGCCGCCACGGTCAAGGAAAAGGCAGAGGCCCGCGATCTGCGGCTGGCCATGCTCGTTTCGCCGACCAGCCCTACGGGCCGCCAGGACCGGATCGCCAAGACCGCTTCGGGTTTCATCTACTACATGTCGGTGGCTGGAGTGACCGGCGAGCGGACCAAGCTCCCGCCGGAACTGGCGGACAACGTGCGGCGGCTCAAGGACGTCTCGGGCATGCCCGTCCTGGTCGGCTTCGGCATCAAGGATCCCGATCAGGTGCGGCAGGTCTGCTCCGTCGCCGACGGGGCCATCGTCGGCAGCGCGTTTGTCCGGCGGATCACCGACGCCGTTGCCGCCGGCGCCCCATCCGAACACGTCGTCGATCAACTGAGCCTCTATCTCAACGACCTGCTAAGCGGCCTGCCTGACGCGTGATCTCTCACTTGCCTCGCCACCGCGGGCCGACGCGGAACGGACGGAGCACCCAAGGCAGGAGATACCGATGACCGGATACTACATCATCTTCGAATCGGTCGGCAGGGCGGTGCTCAAGGAATTCGAGGTCCGGAAGCCCAAAGCGGGGGAAGTTCTCCTGGAAAACCACTACACCGTGGTCAGCGCGGGCACGGAACGGGCCAACCTGCTGAACCTGCCGAACACCTCGATGCAGTTTCCCTACTATCCCGGATATTGTGGCGTCGGACGGGTGATCGCTGTGGGCGAAGGGGTCGAAAACGCCCGGATCGGCGACCGCGCCCTGGCGAACTTCTCCGGTCACCGTTCGCACGCCATCCAGAAAGCAGCCGGCCTGACCGTGGTCGATGACGACCGTATCGAGTTGCTGGACGCGGCGTTCGTGGTGATCGCCGCGATGGCGTTGCAGGGCGTCCGCAAGCTCCGGCTCGAGTTGGGCGAATCCGTGATGGTGATCGGGCTGGGGTTGCTCGGCGTCTTCGCCGCCCAACTGGCGGCCCTCGACGGGGCGATCCCGGTAATCGTCTCGGACTTCGACCGCAAACGGCGCGAACTGACCCTGACGCTGGGGGCGGACCATGCCTTTTCGCCGGATGAGGATGACCTTCCCGAGAAAGTCAGGGAGCTGACCTACGGCAAGGGGCCTGATGGCGTCGTTGAGGTAACCGGCGCCGCCGCGGCCCTCCAGCAGGCCCTGGCCTGCGTGGCGTGGAAAGGGCGGATCAGCCTCCTCGGCTGCACCCGCGTCTCCGATGCCAATATCGATTTCTACCAGCACGTGCACAAGCGAGGCGTCTCCCTGATCGGAGCCCACACCTTCGTGCGGCCGGAGGTGGAGTCCTCGCCGGGCTATTGGACCGCCCAGGACGATTTCCGTACGTTGCTGGCCCTGATCGCCGCGGGCAGGCTCAAGGTCCGGCCGATCGTCTCGGAAGTTGTCTCGCCGCGGCAGGCCCCGGGAATCTACCGGCGACTGGCTGACGAGAAGGACCCGCCGCTCGGCATCGTCTTCGACTGGACCGGAACCAGATAGAGAGCGAAACCACACCTGGGAGATGAGTTTGTGATCCACGCCCCGGTCAAGAAGGAGAACCGCCAATTCCATTGGCTCTGACCAAACGCCGGAATGGAAATCCGATGAACAGAATCAAAATCGGCCAGATCGGTATTTGCCACGAACACGCAGCGGCGAAAATCAACACGTTGAGGAAGATGTCCGACGTGTTTGAAATCGTCGGCATCGTGGATGACAGGACTTCGACGGCGGCCAGGTTTGTCGGCGGCGACCTGAAACCCTACGAAGGCTTGAGGTGGATGACGGAGGAGGAACTGCTCAACGCTCCCGGGCTTCGGGCGGTGATGGTCGAGACCGCGAATACCGATCTGGTGCCGACTGCGATTCGATGCATGCAGCACAACCTGGCTATGCACATGGATAAACCGGCGGGTGAGGATCTCGAACTGTTCCGCCGGCTGCTCGAAGGCTGTCGGCAGCGACAACTTTCGCTCCAGATGGGCTACATGTTCCGCAACAACCCAGTCATGCGGTTCTGCCGCAAAGCCGTTCTTGAAGGATGGCTGGGCGAGATATTCGAGGTTCAAGCCGGCATGAGCCACAACTATGGCGGTGACGCCTACCAGGACTACCTCGGCAAATTCAAGGGCGGCATCATGTTCAACCTGGGATGCCACCTGATCGACTTTGTCGTTTCGCTGCTGGGCCGGCCCGAGCGAATCACCCCGTTCCTGAAATCAACCGCGGGTCTTCCCGACCACGTCAAGAACAACTGCCTGGCGATACTGGAGTATCCTTACGCGAGCGCAGCTCTGCACGCGTGCAGCCTTGAGGTCGACGGATTGAACCGCCGCCGCCTCAAGATCTGCGGGACGAAAGGTTCGACCGATTTGTGCCCTCTGGAGCGGTTCGACGGCCAGCCGTTGCGGATGCATGTAACGTTGCTGGAGGGCAATGCGGAGTACTCCGCCGGAACGCACATCGTGGATTTCGGAATACAGCGCGACCGCTACCAGGAGCAGTTGCTGGAACTGGCGAAAATCATCAACGGCGAAATTCAGAATCCCTATACGTACGAACATGACTGCCTCGTACAGGAAGTCACACTTGCCGCGGCTGGATATGTCGAGTGGAATGAGTGCCACTCCGTTTCGCATCGCAGGAGAGACTCGCTATGAGATTCAAGAACGACGTTGCCATCATTACCGGGGCGGCCTCCGGCATGGGACTGCTTACGGCGCAGAATCTCTGCAACGAAGGAGCGATAGCCGTTCTTACCGACACCAACCGGGACGCGGTCGAAGCCTCAGCGGAAGACATCCGTCGCGCCGGCGGACAGGCGATGGGACTGCAGGTCGACGTGCGCTGCTATGACCAGGTCGAGAAGGCGGTGGCGGCGGTCCTGGCGAAGTACCAAAGGGTTGACATGATGCTCAACTTCGCCGGCGGAGCCGAAACGCGGGTGCGGCATCGCCATGAACCGTTCCACGAGCTTCCCATCGAGGTGATCGACTGGGGCCTGGACGTCAACCTCAAGGGGGCGGTGTATTTCTGCCGGGCCGTACTGGGGACGATGATCCGGCAGAAACGCGGTGTGATCATCAATCTCGGTTCGGTCACTGGAGTGGAAGGGTCCGCCTACGCGGTCAACTACAGTGCCGCCAAGAGCGGACTCATCGGATTGACAAAGTCGCTGGCATTGTGCGGAGCCCCTCACGGAGTTCGAGCGTGCTGCGTCTCGCCCGGCCCGGTTTTGACCAGACCGGAGATGGCGAACATGAAAACGCGTCTGGGACGTGCAGCCGAGCCGCAGGAAATCGTCGACCTGATTCTGTATCTTTGTTCCGACAAGGCCGCGTTTATCACCGGGTCCAATTACATGATCGACGGCGGCCGAACCTGTGGCGGCATATGAAGCAGGGCCTTTCATCGAGAGGAAAACACAATGAAACGTTCTTTTCTTGCCAGGCCGCATCCTGTAATCACCGGCATCATGGCCGGCCAGACGCCGCAGGAATTGATCGCACAATCAAGAAACGCGGAATTCGCCGGCGCCCAGGGCATTGCGATCGACCTGTCGGATTTGAAGCCGGAGTTCAGGAATTCCGAGTCGCTCAAGAGCGTCATCGACTCGACACATCTGCCGTTCATGTTCTTCCTTTACCGTAATGACAGGTGGGGCGACTCAAGTGACGATCAGCGGCAGGAGGTGCTGATTGCCGCCGCCGATGCCGGAGCCGCAATGATCGACGTGATGGGGGATCTGTACGATCCGTCCCCGATGGAAATAACGCACGATCAGAACGCCATCGACAGACAGAAACGTCTGATCGACAGGATTCACGCCAAGCACTCGCACGTGGTAATATCTTCTCATATGTCCTGTCCGCGGACAGCCGAGCAGGTTGTCGAACAACTGCGAGAGCTTGAATTGCGAGGACCTGACGTTGTCAAGATCGTGACCGCCGTCAATACGGATGATGAACTGGCTGAAGCCTTCCGGACGACGATGGTGCTCAGACGCGAACTCAAGACGCCGTTCATTCATCTCTGTAATGGGAAATTCAGCCGCCCGCATCGTTTTCTTGGTCCCGCCCTTGGCGTATCTATCGCCTTTGCGGTTCACAGCTACGAGGCGCGTTACGGAATGGGGCAGCCGACTATATCGGCGATGAAAGCCGTTTTGGATAACATGCACTGGAATATCAATGAGATTTGATGAGATGATGCACGCAATACTTGTCGCCGAAGACAGATCGCTCGTCTGGAGCGACGTACCGGAACCGGTAGTCAAAGATGGCGAAGTTCTGATTGACGTGCACGCCGCCGCCCTCAACCGCGCTGATCTGCTGCAGCGGGCCGGCCAGTATCCTCCGCCGCCCGGATGGCCGCAGTGGATGGGCCTCGAGGTCGCGGGCGTCGTCGTCGAAGCGCCTGCCGGGTCCCGCTGGAAGAAAGGCGACGCGGTCTGCGCCCTGCTCGGCGGCGGCGGATACGCCGAACGGGTTGCCGTCCCGGCCGACCTGGTCCTGCCCGTGCCGGAGGGGCTCTCGATGGTCGAGGCTGCCGCGATTCCGGAGACCTTCGCCACGTCCTACCTGAACCTCCGCCTCGAAGCGGGAATGAAAGCGGGCGATACCGTGCTCATCCAGGCCGGAGCAAGCGGGCTGGGCATCGCGGCGATCCAGTTGGCCAAACTCCTGGGCGCCAAGGTGTTGACCACGGTCGGATCGGCTGAAAAGGCCGAGTTCGTCCGCCGCCTCGGAGCGGACGTGGTCACCAACCACAAGACCGACGACCTCGGGGCGGCCATGGATGAACACCCGGTTGATATCGCCCTGGATTGCGTCGGCGGACCCGAGCTCAGCCGCTGGATCAACAAGATGGCCGTCGGCGGACGATGGATCCTGATCGCTACCCTGGGCGGAAACACCGCCGAAATCGACCTCACGTCGTTCTTCAAACGGGGCATCCGGCTCATCGGCAGCACGCTCCGCAGCCGCACCCACGCCGTGAAGGCCAAGCTCCTGGCCGACATGGAAGCCCTGCTCTGGAGCAAGTTCTCTTCCGGGGAAATCAAACCGGTGATCCATGCGACCCTGCCGATGACCAGCGCCGAAGAGGCTCACGCCATTCTCCGGAATCGTGAGAACATAGGAAAGGTCGTTCTGACCAACCCCTGTCATTGCCCTTAGGAGGTTCCAAGAGCCATGGACTCTGTGACTGTCGCCGACACGCCGGCACGCCCGGAACTTACCCGTCTTCCATTCGCCTGGCCGGATGCGATGGAAAACGCCCCCGTCGTCCACGACGGGCGGCCCTTGCTGGTGCTTAACTACCGCGACGACTCGCGGGGCTGGCACGACCACTACGCCCAAGACATGTACCTGTACATTGTGGACCTCTGGACCGGCCAACGCGTCGTCGAATTCGGCCGGGGCCATTCCTGCGTCAAAGCCTTCGTCGACGGCCAGCGCCTCCACGTCTACGCCAGTGAGGCGACCAACTACGATTACTTCCAAAGCATCTATGACTTCTGGACCGAGGACCGCAAGACCTGGCATCGCCAACTGGTCCTGCGGAAGGAAGAAGGCGGCCCGCACATGTTCAACCCCTCGGTCTGCCGCGACGATCAGGGTTTTCTGATGGCCTACGTGGCCTACGCCAAGGCGCGGGATCCAGCCTCCTTCCCTTATTTCAGGTTCGCCCGATCCAGTGACCTGGTCCACTGGGAGAAGGTGCCGCAGCTCGCCTTCGCCGGGCCGTCGGGCCGACAGTACAGCAACACGCCCGCCATCCGCTACGTCGCCCCCTGGTACTACGTGATCTTCTACACGACGGTCGACGAAACCGGCCGCATGGCCGACACCTCGTCGCGCTACGTCTCGATGATGGCCCGGTCAAAGGACCTGGTGCGATGGCAGCTCAGTCCCTTGAACCCCGTCCTCCAACCCGAGTCCGGAGAAGGGATCAGCACCTCAGACGTGGAACTGATGGAGTTCGAGGGCAATACGTACCTCTTCTACGCCGCAAGCAACCAGATGGACGGGCCGGCCGGCTGGTCAGCCGTACGCATGGCGCTGCATCCGCGATCGATGAACGAATTTCTCGAAGGGTGGTTTCCTGAAGGGGCCGCCATGGAGGAAGTCCTGACCTGCCGGACATGCTGACGCTTCCGCTACGGCTCGACCCGGAACATCAGCAGGAATCTGATGACCCACGCAACGGTGAAGACGACGAACGCCGACGCCGCGATCCAGAGGCCGATCGTCGGTACGCTCGACTCCGGCCACAGGTTCTGACGGATCACCAGTTCGGCCAGCACGATCAGAAACACGAGCGTGGCCGTCCCGTAGCTGCGGATCGACTCGCCGAGCCGCCCGTAGGTCGCCTCACGGCGATCCGGAGCCAGCCAGTACTCCCGGTTCGGGATGTTGATCAGCGAAGGCGGCGCCTTGCGCAGGATAACCTCAAGCCCGGCAAAAACCACCACGCAGACCGCGACCATGAGCAGATGCAGGGCAAAGAACAACGGCTTGGCCATCGAACCGCTCGGATCGCCCGCCGCGTCGTAGGTCGAAACCACCCGGTCGAGCAACCGCGGCCAGTACCACAACGTCTGGATTACTGCCGCCGCCAGCAGCACTCCGTAAACCATGTACCGCTGTGGCATGCGTTTCCCCTTGGTGCCCGCTTCAATCGTGCTCAGCCGGCGAGGTAGGCTTGGGAGTCGTTCCGGAGGACGGCGCGTTGGGGTCCGGAAGCGTCCAGCCCTGCAGCCCGAAGTCCCACCGGTCGAGCTGTTCCATCAGGAATCGCGGGCTCTGCATCTGCCAGAGCTCAAGCCGCTTCTGCGGATACTTGACGTTCTTGAGCTCCAGATACCGGTCGTACTCCTGCTGAATCCGGTACGCGTAGTTCGCGTTCGACCAGCGCAGGTGAACGCTGCCGGCCGCGATCGCCGCCAGACCCACGATCATCACCACGACCCGAAACAGAGTCATCCGATCTCCTCGTCGCCGCCGACCCAGACCGCCCTTATCATAAACTCACGCCCGCCCTGGCGTCCAGAGCGGGCGTGAAAGACACGTGGTAGGAACGGCTGCGCCCGACCGACGCCCCGTCCTCTTTGGGTCGTACTACTCAATGGCCGAAGTCCCTCCCGCCGCTAACCCATCTATCGCAGTGGGCAACAACCGGATCTTCTGACCGCTCTGCAAAAGGTGTGGATTCTCGATGAGGTCGCGGTTGGCCTTGTACAACTCGTGCCACGCGCCTTCATTGCCGTAGATCTTCCTGGCGATCTTGGCCAGCGTATCGTTGGACTGCACCGTGTACCATCCCCCCGAACCCGCCTTGGCCGGAGCTCGCGAAGCCGAGTCGAGCGAGGCACGCCCGATCGGGCTGCCAGACACCTCGACCAGCACCGGCCTTTCGCCCTGGTCCGGCTGCTCCTTGCGGACGACCACCACCGGCGCCTCCGCGCTCGGCGGCGCCGCCGGCAGCTTGACCGTCTCGCCGACCTGAAGCTTCTCGGGTTTGCTGATCCCGTTGACTTCCATCACCACCTTCAGCATCCGGTACGCCCGGCCGGGATAGTACTTGCGGCAGATCGCCGCCAGCGTCTCGCCGGACTCGACGGTATGGGAGCCGATCGTCGCCGCTTGGGCCGTCTCAGCCGGCGGGTCGATTGTCTGGACCACCGTCACCGGCGCGACTTCCGAGGTGTTCTGGGCGACCTCGACCGTCACCGGCTCGGCCGTCGCCGGTTCAGCCGGAGGATTGGACGCGGGGATCTGGACCATCGGCCGCGTCGGCTTCGAGTCCAGCAGCTTCTTGAGCGCCGGCGAGAGTTCCTGCGCCGTCTCCGTGGCGGGCTCGGCGGACGCCGGACGCGCCGGCTCGGTCCGTTCCACCGTCACCTCCGTCGGTTCGACCGACGGCTGGCCCGCCTCGCCTATCTCGGCAGCGGCCGGGGCCGCGGGTCGGTTCTCGACGGCGGGCTCGTTGCGGACCAGGCGGAAGGGGGCCTGCGGCTCGACCGGGGCCACCAATTCGACCACCGGATCCAACGCCGCCATCGGCGTGGTGCCCGTCGGGTTCCGGCCGGTGCCCTTCTCCGACAGGATGATTCCGAACAGGATGATAAATGCCAGCCCGACCAACAATCCGATCTTGGTTTCCCGCGTCATCGCCATCTCCTTATGGCCCAATCCCTCGACGTGCTCCCGGCACGAATCCCTTCAGCCGCACACTATCCTTATATCGAACCGCGAACTTCAGATGATGAAACTTTTTCGATCGCCCGCAATTTCGCCGATCGCGACCGCGGATTCCGCAGCACTTCGCCCGGTTCCGCCGTCAACGGCTTCTTCGTCAGCACGCGATATCGGCCGTCCTGCTCGCGCTGGCGGAAGGCTTCCTTCACCAGCGAATCTTCGAGGCTGTGGAAGCTGATCACCGCAAATCGCCCACCCGCCGCCAAACGGTCCGGGGCACTGCTCAACAGTTGCTCCAGTTGCCCCAACTCGTCATTGACCGCGATCCGCAGGGCCTGAAACGTCTTGGTCGCCGGGTGAATCCGGCCGGCGCTGATCCCTTTCGGGTCCAGCCCCAATGCCCGGCAGACAATCTCCGCCAACTGCACCGTCGAGTCGAGCCGCTGGTTGCGCCGGGCCTGGCAGATCATCGCCGCGATCTTCCGGCTGCGACCCTCCTCGCCGTACCGGTAGATCAGGTCGGCCAGTTCCTGCTCCTTCAAGCCGTTGACCAGGTCGGCCGCCCGGGTTGGCTGCTCCGGATCCATCCGCATGTCAAGCGGCCCGTCCTGGGCGAACGAAAACCCTCGCTCAGGACGGTCGAGCTGGAACGCGCTGGTTCCGATGTCCGCGTAGATGAACGACACGGGACCGACGCCGCTCCGATCCAGGATATCCGGCAGCTCGCCGAACCGCCCGCGGACCAGCGTCACCTTCGCCGCGTGGTCCTTGAGCTTCTCACTTGCCCGCTCCAGCGCGGCTGGATCGGCGTCGATGCCGATGAGCCTTTGGAGCAGGGGACAGGCCTGCAAGATCGCCAATGCGTGGCCGCCGCCGCCCAGGGTGCAATCCACCCCGATTTCCTCGGGCTTGGAATCAAGCACGCCGATGAGTTGGCTCGTCAGGACTGGGATGTGCTGCAGGGGGCCGCCGGTCACGTCGATCCATCAGTCTCAGTCAGAATTCCATTCCGTCCACTGACATTATCGGACGTTCAATTGTACAGAAGAAGCCGTCTTGCATCAACTGCAAAAGAAGTACTGATAATCTACGTCAGACCAGCAGTAATTTCAATGGTATTTTACTAAGATTCTGGGCCCAAAGGCAAGAAAAACTGCGATTCGTCAAGCATGGCTGGCCAGACGCGCGGCTTGAGAGGAAAGGCGAACCTGACCGAATCGCCCGCCCAAGCGCTGGAGACGCCGGACCTTCGCCTGGATCCGCTCCATCGCCGTCGTAAGTGTTTGGCGATCCACAGCTTGTCCGTCAAGAGCGGTGCGAATGGCAAGTAGATCGGCGGCCGGGCCCAGAATCGGCGGGCAGGGGGGTGCCTGACGGGTGACGGCGGTGGCGGTCTGGGTCATGGCGAGTTTCCTTGTGCAATTCCGTTTGCGACTTGCCGACCAAAACCGCGGCAAGTTCCTTTCGCCGCGGTGTTTACCGATGGGAGCTTACGTTTCGGGCCTCGACATTGGGCCCGAGCCAGGTGTCATCCTTGCCAGCCTGGCCCGGGTAAGCGTCTGGCTGTACTCCGAGAGTCCGTTCTCAACATACTGCTCCCAATCTTCGCGGTTCCATATCTCCAGGTGATCCCTCACGCCGATGATGACCACATCCTTGCCAAGCTGAGCCCTGCGTATCATGCGATCGGGAACCAGCACCCGACCGGTGCTGTCGATGTCCAGCAGCGTGGCCAGCCCGAACGTCAACTGCTCGAACTGCATCACGTTCTCGTCCGGGATGAGCTCAGCCGGCATCCGGTTGACGAGCTGCTCGTAGTACTGGTCCGGATAGAGCCAAAGCCGCTTGTTCGCGCCCAAAATCAGATAGAATTTGCTGCCGACGGTCTCCGGGCACAGCAACTGCCGGAACCGGGCCGGGATCGACAGCCGGTTCTTCTGGTCGAGCGTGTGTTCATGCTCACCGGTAAACAGCAAATGCCTGGCCCTCTATGGCTCTGGACTCGGGGAACGATGGTATTCAGGTTTCCAAAATGCAAATGACGGTCAACCCGCAGATTCTGGTGCATCCTTGCCGTCTCGTGCCACTTTCGCGGTCCCTCATGGGTTGACATGGGATATCCTACCACTTTTTGGGAACCCGTCAACGATTAAATCAGGCGAAAAATCGAAAAAAACTAAAGTCCTCGGACCCCGCCTGCCAACGGAGGAGCTACCAGGGATCTTCTCAGAAAAAAGTATGTTCGTGGGAGACTGAGGTCTCTTTGGGATGAAAGGTGGTTCTGCAAGGTATGAGCGAGCTGGAGGAACAGGTAGCGCGAGCGAAGGCGGGAGAACTGGGCGCCTACGGCGAGATTGTCCGGAGGTTCCAGGACATGGCTTTTGGCTACGCCTGTTCGATACTCGGTGACTTCCATCTGGCCGAGGACGCCGCCCAGGACGCCTTCGTCGAGGCGTACCGTCGGCTTGGGCAACTCACGGTGCCGCAGGCGTTTCCGGGGTGGTTTCGCCGGGTTGTCTTCAGCCGGTGCGCCGCCACACTGCGGCGAAGACGCGAATTGACCGCCGACGGCAACGAGGTAGACGCCATTGGCGATGCCGCCGACGGACCGGCTGAGACGGCCGAGCGTCGTGAGATGCAAGCGGCAGTTCTGGAGGCGATCCGCTCCTTGCCGGAGATCCAACGCACCGCCGCCACGCTGTTCTACATCAACGGCTATTCACAGAAGCAGTTGGCTGAGTTCCTTGAAGTGCCGGTGACCACCGTGCAGAAACGCATTCACGACGCGAGGAGAAATCTGAAAGGGAGGTTGCTGAAAATGGTCGAGGACACGCTCAAAGAGAACTCACCGCAGCGGGATGAGGCGAGCGACAGGGTCCGGTTCATGCTTGGTCATGCCGAGCGGATCGGCCAGGGAGTTCCGATCCTTGCCGGACTCGAAGCCGCCCGCGACCAGATGACAACGCAGAAGATGCGCAACCACGCGCAGGAAGTCATCGACGACGTGCTGGCCGGCCGGTCGATCCGCGAGTCGCTGGTCAAACGTCGCTGGCTTCTGCCGCCGATGGTCTTGCTCCTGATCCAGGCCGGCGAGTATCTGGGGGAGTTGGACGTCCTGATGCGCATGGCGGGCCATTGTCTGCGCGAAGGACACTACGAAGCCGACCCCGACGCATTCACGCGGGCGAAGGACTACCTCCTGCGGCGCGTTCTCAAACAGGGATTGGCCAAAGGAGCACAGGCGGTGGTGATGGACAGCCGACGCGTGTCTCCGATGCCCGACCTGAAGGAACGATACGACAAGATATGGATCGAGTTGCTGATGCCCGATGGTTCGCGCGAACGAGTCGAGCCGCTCTGCCCGCCGGACCACTTCAACAAGTGCTCAGCCGGCATCAAGATGGACACCATCCTCGATCGCCAGCAAGAGGGCGATCAGTTGACCGGCATGTTCCGCCTCCGCCTCGACCCTGCTGACTCGACCGAACAGCTCTTCCCGATCACCTTTCAGCCGTTTCGCGACGGCGAGGAGATACGAATCTGCTTTCAACCGATAGAAACGGAGCATTCCTCCTGAGCGATTGTGACAGTATACTGCAGCTTCAAGCGGCGCTGACGAGGAGGATGCCTTGAGAAAAATACTCTACCTGACGGATTCGCACATCGGTGCGGATACAACCGCGTGGTGTCAGCAGCCGTGCTGTCCGCATCTGCTGCCGGACCTGTGGAACGATCTGCGCGAGTTCGTGGCTGCGAACCCGTTGGACCTGGTCCTTCACGGCGGCGATCTGACGCACCACGGGACGGTCGACGAGCAGCGGGAAGCGGTCCGGATCGCCGTTGGGCTGGGAGTTCCGTTTCGTCTCTGTCTGGGCAACCACGATCTGGCCCGGGAGGGGGCACTGGAATCGTGGCTCTCACTCGGCCACGAGCTCTTCGGTGAAAGGTCGACGCCGAGCGGCGACTTCGCGGTCGACCTGGGGTCGGCGATTCTGCTGGTCGCGACCAATACGTGGCGGGACTCTGACCAGCCGTGGTTCTGGTCGCTGGAGGAGGCCTTGTCAGGACCGGTCCTTGCCGACAGGCAATACATGTGGCTGAAGGAGCAACTGGCCGCGCATCGGAACAAGCCCGCCATCCTCGCGATGCACGAAACGCTCTACCCGCTGCCGCCGAGGCTGACCGGACTGGAGCAGCCGACGCACGAGCCGTCGGGTTTCGACGTGGCGCGGACCCGGGGCTTCGTGGAGGAACACGACCAGATTCGCCTCGTCCTCTCCGGCCATTGCCACGCGACCTGCCGGACGTACGATAATGGCTGCGTCCACCTGACGACGGGCGCCTTCTTTGAGCCGCCGTTCCAAGTACGGATTCTGACCGTGGATCGGAATGGAATCGATGTCGAGACGGTCTGCCCGTCAGCCGTGGCCAAGTACAACCCGCCGATCGACGAGGGGAAGACCTGGACCTCCGGCCAGCCGGTCGACCGCCGCGTCAGGATGAACTTCTGACCGCGCGGAGCCGCCGGCGCACAAGGCGCGAATCAGGCGATCAGTTTGGCCAGATGATCGCGAAACGCTTGGCTTTGCCTGGCCTTGATCTTGAGGCAGTTGGGCAGCGAGTTACCCGCCGCGTGGGTGGCGATGCACTGACAGCAGATGCCGTGGTTTTCGCAGTCGGTGCCGGGGCACGTGCAGTTCGCTTTGTTGGTCTCGATATTCACGCATTGGGTCTTGGCCATCCTGTCCTCCGAATGCCGCAACGGCGGGTCCGCATCTCAAAAGGGCACAAGGTATAGTGGGGCGAGGCGCACCGCCACAGAAAAACCGCCGGATCACCGAACGATCCGAAAGCCGCAGATCCCGGCGCACTGAGCCAACAAGCCGATGTTCACGGACACTTGCCGGCGTCAAGAAACGGCCGTAGCACAACTTGCGAGTTCCGACTGTGGCGGCAGTAGATTGGTAATTATTGTTGTCGATTAGTGACGGTTATATTATGCCGCCTTTCCTGGAAAATATTGGTTTTGGCAAAACCAAGGGTTGGCAAAGCGTCGATAGGATGTGTATAATACAAAGGCAGAATAGCAGATAGTATTCCTGCTGAGCGCTGTTTGTCAAAAGCACACGTGATTGGGGGCGACAGGTATCGACCGGACACGAAGAAGGTCAGGTGGCGTGCCCAGGTTCTCGGGAGGCCTGGTAAAACACCCGGGGATGCTAATTAAGCGTCAACGATAGCTACAGAATGGCTGCCTAGAGATAGGCTGCCCGTCCGAGGCTGATCGCCTGTGTCAGCCGAAGGACGCCAATTCAGCAGGCTGGTTCCGGCGTTGGGCCGCAGGGCGCCGGGGCGAGACACTCTGGGGCTGGGTCGGACGGATCCCGTTGCCGGGAGTCGGACGATCGAGATTAAAACGGCAACTATGCACGTAGAAGCCTGTCCGGAACTGTCACGGGACGGGGGTTCGAATCCCCCCGCCTCCATTTTCTCCCAGCGTGTGCGAACTCGCCGGAATGCATCGGCGAGCGACGTGATTTTGAGTGACGGAAGTCTATGAGAACCATCGTTCAGGGATGCCGGGAGACGGGACGAGTACGACACATCCTGGTTCTGCGGGGCACCCACGCCGGCCAAACGGCGTCGGACCTCTTCGAGACGCAGGACAACGTCGAGTACGTGGACACCTTCGATGCCGCGCTGGAACACCTGCGCAGCGCGTCGTATGACCTGGTGGTGATCGAAGACGCCGAATTCATGGCCTTCGAGCGGTCGGCCCTGGCCAGCCAGAGCGCCGTCCTGCTCGAGACGATCGGACACGGCCTGGGAATCCTCGCCTTGACGGGACGCTTTCAGTGGTGTAACGGCAAATTCGATCAGATCGCCAATGACGTCAAAGACAAGCTCAAGGCCCGATGCCTTGAGCTTTTTTCATCGGATATCGCCGCGGGTCGAAGCCGCGGCCAGGCGCGGCGGTTCTCCATCGCCACCGACGACGGCCGCCAGTATGAGGTCACCGCCTCGCCGGTCCTTGACAGCGACGAGAAATTCGCTCAGATCGCGGTCGTTGTTCTCGACGCGACCTCCAGCCGCCGGCTCCAGCAGAAGATGAACGCCATCGAGCGGGCGGGCGAGGAGTTCATCGCCCTCGAAAGCGAGGCCGTGGGCAAGCTCGACATTCCCGGCCGGCTGGCCCTGCTCGAGGAGAAGATCACCAACTGCACCCGCGATATCCTCGGGTTCGACAAGTTCTGCATCCGCCTGCTGGACAAACGCACCAACCGGCTGGAACTGGTGCTCTCGTCGGGATTGTCCGAGGAGGGGCGCGGAGTCGAGATCTTCGCGTCGGCCGAAGGCGAAGGCATCAGCGGCTACGTGGTGGCCACGAAGCGCAGCTACATCTGCCCCGACGTCTCCCGCGACGAGCGGTACCTGGCCGGCATCGACCAGGCCGGATCGAGCCTGACCGTGCCGCTGTTCTTCCACGACGACGTGGTCGGCGTGTTCAACATCGAATCCGAGCGGGTGGGGGCTTTCGGCGAGGAGGACCGCCAGTTCGCCGAAATTTTCGGCCGCTATGTCGCGCGGGCCCTGCGGATCCTCGATCTGCTCGTGGTCGAACGCCACGACGCCACCGGCCAACTGGCCGACAACGTCAGCTCCGGGGTTTCCGGGCCGCTCAACGACATCCTGACCGATGTCTCGACGCTGACGGAGGAGTACATCGGCCGCGACGACCTGCGGGCCAAACTCGAGGCGATCAGCCGGAACGTCGGCAAGGTCCGCGAGGTCCTCAAGCAGGCGGCGCAGGGACCCAATGGAATTCTGGACCATCACAAGGCCAAACCCATGAAAGACACCGTGCTCTCGGGCAAGACCATTCTCGTGGTGGACGACGAGCCGATCATCCGCGAGACCATCAACGAGGTTCTCAGCGGGACCGGGGCCGCGGTGGATATGGCCCGCGAGGGCAACGAGGCCCTCGCCATGCTCGGCGAGCGGCGGTACGACCTGGTGCTCACCGACATCAAGATGCCGCACAAGAGCGGCTACGACATCTTCGCGAAGGCCAAGGACGTCGACGCCGACCTGCCGGTGATCTTCATGACCGGTTTCGGGTACGATCCGAACCACAGCATCATCCGGGCCCGCCAGGAGGGCCTCTCCGGCGTCCTTTACAAGCCTTTCAAGGTCAGCGACTTCCTCGGCCTGGTCAAGGACGTCCTCCGCGAAGCCGCGGGAGAACCCAAGGTCTCCTAGCTCCCAACCCTCCGGTTGACCGCACGAGAGGCATTCCGTAGACTATCTGCCTGTGTGCGGAATCCGCGCGATGGCAATGGCCGTGCAATGGAGGCGGTTCAGCGGTGAGTGACCCTCAAGACGATCGGATCGTGGAACTGGAGCATCGGCTGGACGGCCTCGAACGCGGTGAGCGGCAGGCGGCCTTCGACGGACTGCTGACGCTGTGGCGCAGCGGCGGCGTGGCGATGCCGCCCGAACGACAGGCGATCAACGTCCACCTGCACACGTTCCACTCCTACAACGCCTACGGCTATTCGCCGACCAGGGTCGCGTGGCTGGCCCGGCAACACGGCTTGGCCGTGGCGGGGATCGTCGATTTCGACGTATTGGCCGGCATGGATGAGTTCCTCGCGGCGGCCCGGGCGTTGGACCTGCGGGCGACGGTGGGCATGGAAACGCGGGTCTTCATTCCCGAATTCGCCGACTGCGTGATCACCTCGCCGGGCGAGCCGGGCATCTCATACCACATGGGCATCGGCTTTGCGACATCGGAACTGCCTGACGATCTGGAACGCTACCGTCGAAACCTCCAGACGGTCTCGCAGGACCGCAACCGCCGCCTCGTCGAACGCGTCAACGCCTACCTTCAGCCGGTCGTGCTCGACTACCAGCGTGACCTCGCGGACCAGACGCCTTCGGGCAATGTCACCGAACGCCACATCTGCGACGCCTACGTCCGGAAGGCCGCTGAGACCTTCAAAGCCAAGGAGGAGGTTCTGCAGTTCTGGGCCGCCAAACTGAGCGTGCCCGCGGAGGCCCCGGAACTGGGGCAGGAAAACGCCCTCCGCTCGCTGGTCCGGTCGCGGACGATGAAGAAGGGCGGCGTCGGCTACATCGAGCCCGACACCGGTTCGTTCCCGAAAATGGAGGAGTTCAACCGGTTCGCCGCTGGCGCCGGAGCGATGCCCGCCCTCACCTGGGTCGACGGCATCTCCGAAGGCGAAAAGCGGATGGAGGAACTGTGCCGTCTGGCCATGCGAAGCGGCGTGACCGCGATCAACGCGATTCCCGATCCGCGCTACACGCCTCACAAAGGCGCCGAGCGGGAAAAGGTCAGGAATCTGCACGACCTGGTGGCCCTGGCCCGCCGGCTTGGACTGCTGATCATCTCCGGCACCGAGATGAACATCCACGGCCAGAAGTTCGCCGACGATTTCGGCGACCCGGACCTCCGTCCGGTCGGCGATTACCTGATCTTCAGCGCACAGGTCTTTTACGGCCACACGGTCCTGCAGCGGCAAGCGGGCCTGGGTTACCTGAGCGACTGGACGACGCAACACCTGGCGGCACTGGACCGCCGCAACGAGTTCTATGCCCTGATCGGCCGGACGATCCGCCCGTCGTGCGAGGCGAGACTGGGCCCACTCACCGAACGCGTAACGCCCGAAGAGGTGATCGCCGCCGCGCGAGGCTGACGCTTGCGGCCTGCGCTACTGGCGAAGCTGTCCGTGGCCGCGGACCACGTACTTGTACGTCGTCAGGTCGCGGGCGCCCATCGGGCCGCGGGCGTGCAGCTTGTCGGTGCTGATCCCGATCTCCGCCCCGAGGCCGTACTCGTACCCGTCGCTGAACCGGGTCGAGGTGTTGACCATCACGCTGGCCGTGTCCACGTTCTGCACGAACTCCTCGACCGCGCAGACGCTGTTGGAGAGGATCGCGTCGGTGTGGTGCGACCCGTACGCGTTGATGTGGTCGATTGCCTCCGCCACGCCGTCGACCACCTTGACCGCCACGATCAGATCGAGATACTCCGTGGCCCAGTCCTGTTCCGAAGCCGGCTTGGCCTGCGGGAACAGCCGGCAGGTTTCGGCGCACCCCCGGATCTCGACTCCGTGGTCGGCCAGATGGCCGCAGATCACCGGGACAAACCGCTCAGCGATCGCGCGGTGGAACAGGATCGTCTCGGCTGCGTTGCACACGCCCGGCCGCTGGCACTTGGCGTTGATCACCACCTTGTCCGCCAGCTCCAGCTCGCACTCGCGATCGACGTACACGTGACAGTTGCCCGTGTAGTGCTTGATCACCGGGATCCGCGACAGCTCGACCACCGCGCGGATCAGGCTCTCGCCGCCGCGCGGGATCACCAGGTCGATGTACTGGTCGAGCTTCAGCAGCTCGCCGACCAGGCCGCGGTCGGTCGTCGCGATGACCTGCACCGCGTCCAGCGGCAAACCGTTCTTCGCGAGCGCCTCTCGCAGGACGGCGGCGATGGCCAGGTTCGAGTGGATCGCCTCCTTGCCGCCGCGGAGGATGCACGCGTTGCTGGACCGCAGGCACAACCCGGCGGCGTCGGCGGTGACGTTCGGCCGCGACTCGAAGATGATCGACACCACGCCGATCGGCGTCCGCACCCGCTCGATCCGCAAGCCGTTGGGCCGAACGTAGCCCTCGATGACCTGCCCGACCGGATCGGTCTGCTCCGCCACCTGCTCCAGCGAAACCGCCATCGCCTCGATCCGCTTGTCCGTCAGCTCAAGCCGGTCCAGCATCGCCGCCGATAGCCCCGCTTTCCGCCCGCCATCCAGATCCTTGGCGTTCTGGGCCTGAAGCTGTTTGACGCCCCGGCGGACCAAATCCGCCATGTCGCGCAGGGCGCGGTTCTTCTGGTCCACCGACGCCCGCGCCAGGGCCAACGCCGCCTTTCGCGCGTTGCCCGCAACCTTCAGGCTGTAGGCGGCCAGGTCCGTGATGTTCGACTCCGTCATCGTTGCGCCTCCTGCTGAAACCTACCGGGCGGGAACGGGAATGGCCGCCTCGGCCGCCTCCTTCTCCACGAGTTGGAAATCCACGTGAGGCTGTTCCTCGACGATCACGTTCCGGGCCCGCTCGGGCAGAGAGAAGCGGACCTCGCGGGGAAACGGCGTGCTGGTCCGGGTCCGATCCTCTTCGTCCAGAATGATGTAAGGTACGATGTCCTCCGGTTTCAGACTCTCGATCTGGTCGATAGGACCGCGGAAAACGACGGCGATCTGCTGATTGGGAAGAGTAATCGATACGTCATACGCATTGAGCAGGTCCACCGGTCCGCGAACCTGCACCCGGGCGAACTTGAATTCCTTCGTGACGTACTGCTTCTGGATCTGGAGCTGGACGCGGACGTGATCGGGTTCGGTCGCGATCGGATGCCCGCCCAGCGTCTGCTGCGGAATGGGAAACTTCTCGTCGATCACCTGGTCTTCCGGACGGTTCCGCAGCCGTTCTTCGATATCGACGGTCACCACCCGCTCATCGGCCCGGACCGACTCGAACGCCGACCGCGGCAACTCGACGTTCACCGTCGCCGGAGTCACCGCCGGATCGGTCGTCTGGATGCTGCCGCGCAACACCCGCACCGGCAGCGGCACCGTAATCATCTTATCCACCGCGACCTTGATCTCCGCCGGCGACGCCTCGGCCACCGCGATCGCTGCGAAACGCCGCGGCATCGCCGACGTCACCGCCTCGCGCGTGTCCAGCACCAGCGGCGCCAGCGAATCCTTCTTGACCACGTATTCCGGCGCGAACCGCCCGCCCACGATCTCGCGCCGCAGCAGCTCCAACTCGCCGCTGGGGCCCGAAAACGTGACCTCCAGCTCGACCCGGTTTTCGCCCGGATTGGGCTCCACGAGTTGGACCAGCAGGTCGGAATTCCTCGCCGCTGTGACCCGCAGCATGAGTTTTTCCACCCCCGTCTTGCTGCTGATGCGGTCCGCGTAGAACCAGATCAGGGCCGACAGCAGGGCCACCGGCACGAACGTGGCCAGAAAGCTCCGCGTCTTGCCCGCCAGCCGCTGCCAACTCCGGATTGAACCTGTGGCCTCATTCACGCTTGCCGCCGATCTCCAAAAGCCGTTTCAGGTCGCGGTCCAGGGCCTCCGGGGTCAGTCCGCGATACAGCTTGCCCTGGACGGCCATCGAAATGTTGCCCGTCTCCTCGCTGACCACAATGACCACCGCGTCGCAGTCTTCGCTCAGACCGACCGCCGCCCGGTGCCGCGAGCCGAGAGTCGGATCGACCTGGTCCGAATCCGTTAACGGGAACTGGCACGCCGCCGCCGCGATCCGGCCCTCCTGGATCACCACGCCCAGATCGTGCAGCGCCGTGCCGGGCCAGAAAATCGTCCGCAGCAGTTCCGGCGTGATCACCGCGTCCATCCGGACCCCGTTCTCGACGATCGACCCCAGTTCCACCTGCCGCTCGATCGCGATCAGTGCCCCGATCTTGTTCATCGAAAGCGACCGGACCGCGCTGACGATCGGAGCGGTCGTCTGCTGCGTGTCGCTGATGAAACGTCGCAGCCACGTCGCCTCGCCCAACCGCATCAGCGCCCGCCGCAACTCCGGCTGGAACACCACCAACGAACCGAAAAAAATCAGATAGACCATCGGGCTGAACAGCACGTTGATCCGGTCGAGGTGGAAGTGGGCCGCCAGCACGTCGAGAACCAGGAACAGACTGACCAGAATGACGATCAGCCCGCGCATCAACCGTAAGCCGCGGGTGCCTCGCAAAAAACGCCACACCACGTACAGGACCAGGCCGATCAGCAGCAGCTCAAAGCCGACCTTACCCCAGCCGTATTCCGGAATTCTCTTCAGATAGTCTTGTACGATCTGCCACATGCTCGGACGCCAGGAGACAAACCAGCCACACCCGTCGTTCGCTCAACTCGGACCCTCGAACCGCCCGCACGGGCATCCGGATAGGCCCACCTAATTATTACCCCGCCGACCCTCAAATGAAAGCTCCAAAGCCGGAATCATCTTCGACGACCCGCCGCTGTCGCGTTGCCTTGCCGCCATCAGGTTATCGGGCGTTGTGCAGGACCAACCGAGAGATGCCGGAGAACCGGAGAGGATGGCTGCCCTCCCTACGCGGGACTGGAGCAGACGACCAGGACTTTGGATCAGACTCGGACCTCAGCCGACCCGCGGCACTCGCCCAAGCGCTCACCCGTCTCGCCATCCCGGACTAACGGCGACCAATATAGTAGTTTTGTCTGCATGGTAGTCATTCAGAAATGACGAAGAGTAAAACGGTCTCCGGTCCGTCTATAGACTACAGAGTTCCAAGCTACCGAGGGACAAACAATGACCAAACGTGAACTGGCGATCCTGGCGTTTCGACTGCTGGCGGTCTGGTCCGCCTTCTACGCCGTGCTCAGATTGGACATGGTGATTGGAATGTGGCAGGTGACCAGGCGGTCGCTGGTCGATGAGGGAATGCCGATTGTTGTCCTGAGCTTCCTCCCGTTGGTTCTCGGCCTGATCGTCGCGTGGCTGATCTGGAGCAAGGCGGCCGCCCTGGCTGATCGCGTCGGACTGGCCGAGCCCGAGCCGGCCCGCGGCACGCCATTGACCGCCGAAACCGCGATGATGGTCGCCTTCTGCGCGATTGGGGCCTACGCCCTGATCCTCGGGCTGCCGCGGATCGGCCAGACCATCCTTCATGCCGTGCTGATCAGGGATTACGCCCAGATGGATACATGGTACTTCACCGTCCGGGAGGGTGCGGCGGCCCTCCTCCAGGTCGGTCTGGGCCTGTGGCTGCTCTTCGGCGGCCGCGGCCTTGCCCGGTTCGTCCACCGCGTTCGCACCGCCGGCCTCCCACAGGACAGTCACAACCCGTAGACGTCCCGCGCCGGCCGCACCCCTTCCGCCACCCAAGCCGCAACAGCCCAGCCTGCCAACCGCGCAAATCGCGACCGGGCGTTGCTATTCGGCTCCGAATGTAGAAAATTGACGTTTTGTGAACTGGCCGAAGGAGCCAAGCCGGTGCGTGAACCGCTTTCGCTGTTCCCGGGCGACGACGTCCTGGGACTGATGACCGATTTTTACGAACTGACAATGGTCGCCGGGTACTGGTCGACCGGCCACATGCCCCGCGCGACCTTCGAAGCGTTCGTCCGCGCGCTGCCGCCGAACCGCCAGTACCTCCTGACCGCCGGCCTTGAACAGGCCGTTCACTACCTGTTGAACCTCCAGTTCACCGGCCGCGACATCGACTGGCTGCGAAGCCTCGACGAATTCCGGCACGTTAAACCCGGCTTCTGGAACTACTTACGCGCGTTCCGCTTCGACGGCGACGTCTGGGCCGTTCCGGAGGGTACGGTGATCTTCGGCGGCGAACCGCTGGTCCGGATCGCCGCGAGCCTGCCCGTTGCCCAACTCGTCGAAACCTACCTGCTGACCACGCTGAACGTCCAGACTCTGATCGCCACCAAGGCGGCCCGGATATGCGACGCCGCCGAGGGTCGTCCGGTAGTCGACTTTGGAGCCCGCCGCGCCCACGGTCCGCAGGCTGGACTGCTCGCCGCCCGGGCCAGCTTCATCGGCGGCTGTGTGGGAACCAGCAACGTTCACGCAGCCAGGACGTTGGGCATCAAGCCGGTGGGAACGCAGGCCCATTCATGGATAATGAGCTACGACGATGAGTTCCAGGCCTTCCAGGCCTACGCCGACGTCTTCCCCCAGAACACCATCTGCCTGATCGACACCTACGATACGATGGAGGGGGCCAGAACTGCTGCCCGTCTCGGCCACGTGCTTAAGGGGGTGCGGCTTGACAGCGGCGATCTAGTGCAACTGTCGCACAAGGTTCGCTGTGTGCTCGATGAGGCGGGCCTAAACCACGTCAAAATCGTGGGTTCCAGCGACCTGAACGAATTCACCATCCGCGAGATGCTCGCTGCGGGGGCCAGAATCGACCTTTTCGGTGTGGGGACGGACATGGTCACCAGCAAGGATCAGCCGGCCCTGTCGGTGGTCTACAAACTCGTCGAGATCGAAAAGGACGGCGCGCCGCGACCGGTGGTCAAGCTCTCAGCGGGCAAGGCAACGCTCGGTGGCGCCAAGCAGCTCTTCCGCTTCCACGACGGAAGTGGACGGTTCTGCCGTGACGTATTGGCTAAGGCCGACGAGACGCTCGAAGGCGGCGAGGCCCTGATGGTGCCGGTGATCCACTCGGGCAAGCTGGTTGCCGAACTGCCGGATCTGACGGCCATCCGCCAGCGGGCCCAACAGCAGATCGGCTCGCTGCCGCCACACCTGCGGGAGTTCCGTGGTCTGGCCGACTACCCGGTCGGACTATCCGATGGGCTGCGCCGCGTTCAGGAAAATCCAGTGCAGGGGGTACAGTACGACATATAGAATATAAGGAGATGGGTAGTCAATCATGATGAGGAAGAAATTTGAACGCGTACTGATCGACATCGACACCCAGCGGGATTTCATTGATCCCGACGGGGCACTCTTCTTCGAAGGTGCGGAAAAGACCATCCCGAATCTCGAAAAGCTGTTTGCCTGGGCCGCCGACAGGGGGGTGCCGATCATCTCGACCGTGGATTCCCATGACCCCGACGACCCCGAGTTCGCCGACTGGCCGCCGCACTGCGTGCTCGATACCTGGGGCCATGAAAAGCTGCCCGAAACCCTCATCGAGCCGCGAAAGGTGGTCCGGCGCGAGGGCGAGACGCTGGACGTCGATAGTCTTTTCGAGCGCTACCGGCAGGTGATCTTCCAGAAGCAGACGATCGGCCTCTTCGACAACCCGGCGCTCCAACAGGTGATTTCCGAACTCGACGTCGACTGCTACATTGTCTGCGGCGTCGCGACCGATTATTGTGTTAGGTCCATGGTCGAGAAGTTGCTCGAAATGGACCGGTGCGTGGAACTGGTGGTCGACGCCATCGAAGGCATCGACAAGCAGACGTCCGGTGATTTGGTCAAGACGTTCATCAGCCAAGGAGTGGCGCCGATGACCACGGCCGCCCTCGTGGCACGGCAGGAAGCTGGCGAGACATGAGAATTGCCCTGGCCCAGATCAACCCCGTCGTGGGTGATATCGAGGCGAACGCCGAGAAGATATGCGACTACACGCAGCAGGCCCGCTCGCAAGGCGCAGCACTGGTGATTTTCCCGGAACTGGCCCTGGTCGGCTATCCGCCCAAGGACCTGCTCGTCAAGCCCAGCTTCGTCGAGCGCAACCTGCGCGTCCTGGAGGAACTGGCCTCACGGACGCAGGGCATCGTCTCGCTGGTCGGCTGCGTCCAGCGGAACCTCCTGCCTCGCGGCCGGGCGCTGCACAATTCGGTCGCGGTGCTCGCCGAAGGCCGGGTCGCCAGCGTTCACCACAAGTCGCTGCTGCCGACCTATGATGTGTTCGACGAACTCCGCTACTTCGAGCCGGGCTCCATGAAGGCCCTGGCCCGGATCGACGGCCGGCGCGTCGGCATCAGCGTCTGCGAAGACCTCTGGACGGTCCAGGACGTGGTCGGCCGCGTCCTCTACCACTACGACCCCATCGCCGAACTGGCCAAGGAAGGGGCGGAGCTCTTCATCAACGCCGCCGCCAGCCCGTTCGCCATCGGCAAGGCCCGGATGCGCTCCGAACTGGTCTCAGCGCATGCCCGGCGTTTCGGCCTGCCGCTGATCTACGTCAACCAGGTCGGCGGGAACGACGAGTTGATCTTTGACGGGGCAAGCTGCGTCTACGACCAGTCCGGCCGACTGCTGGCCCGCGCCCGCAGCTTCCAGGAAGACCTGCTGGTGGTCGATCTGGACGGCCGATCGGAAGGCCGGATCGAGCCGCTGCCGGAGGACGTCGAATCCGTCTTCTCCGCCCTGACCCTCGGGTTGGGCGACTACGTCCGCAAGTGCGGCTTCAGAAAGGGCGTGGTCATCGGCCTCTCGGGCGGAATCGACTCGTCGGTGGTGGCGGCGGTGGCGGTCGAGTCCCTGGGGCCCGAGAAGGTCCTGGGCGTCATCATGCCGTCGAAGTTTAACAAGGAAAGCAGCATGGACGACGCCCGCAAGCTCGCCGCGAACCTGGGCATCCGCCACGAGGTCGTGCCGATCGAGTCGACGCGCCAGGTCTTCGAACGTGAGCTGGCCGAGCCCTTCGCCGGCACGCAGCGCGACGTGACCGAGGAGAACATCCAGGCCCGCATCCGCGGCATCATCCTGATGGCTTTTTCCAACAAATTTGGTTATCTTGTCCTGAGCACCGGCAACAAGAGCGAGCTGGCCATGGGCTACTGCACGCTCTACGGCGACATGGCGGGCGGCCTGGCCGTCATCAGCGACGTGCCCAAGGGCCTCGTCTATAACCTGGCCCGGTACGTCAACCGCGCCGGCGAGGTGATCCCCGCCGATGTGCTGACCAAGCCGCCGTCAGCCGAACTGCGGCCGAACCAGACCGACCAGGACAGCCTGCCGCCTTACGAGGTGCTGGACCAGATCCTGCGGCTGTACATCGAAGAGGAACAGTCTGCCGAGCAGATCATCGAGCACGGCTTTGAGCCGGAACTGGTCGAGAAGGTGATCGTCACCGTCGACCGCAACGAATACAAGCGCAAGCAGGCGGCGATGGGGCTGAAAGTGACCGGCCGGGCCTTCGGGTCCGGACGTCGCATGCCGGTGGCCCAGAATTTCCGGCAGTCGTTCGACGCCTCATAGAGAGCCGCGACCGCGAGGAAGCGGGGTTTCGTGGACGCCTGTTGGCATTCAGGCCGTTTGCCGCCAAAGGCAGAGGACTTATGACGGAAGAAGAAAAAAGCATCGATCAAACGCAGGATCAGCCTCAGACCGACGCCGCCGCATCCGGGCCGGTCGACCCGACCGCCGAGGATGACCAGGCCCGGCAACTGGTCGAGGACGTAGCCGCCTTCGTCGATCATCCGGATCAGGATGCAGACGACGCCGAGACGGCCGAACCCGGCGACGAAAAAGCCGAGCCTGCACTTTGCGAAGAACCGGCTGAGGAGACCGAATCCGCAGACGATACGGCTGCCCAAACGTCGGATCCCGACCAGGAGTCGGACGACCAGGACACCCTCGCACCTCCGCTGCACATCGCCGCTCCGGACGGCGCCGAGGTCACGCCGCGGCAGATCGTCGAGGCCATCCTCTTCACCTCTGACGCGCCGCTCTCGCCGGCCAAGATCGCCTCCGCGGTCGGCGCCATCGGCAGCCGCGACGTCCGCGAGATCATTGACCAGCTCAACGCCGACTACGCCGCCGCCAACATGTCCTTCCGCGTCGAGCAGATCGCCGGCGGCTACCAGATGATGACCCGGCCCGAATACGCCGTCTACCTCCAGGAGTTCTACAAGGTCCGTAGCGAGAGCCGCCTCTCGACCGCCGCGCTGGAGACCCTCGCCGTGGTCGCCTACAAGCAGCCGGTGCTGCGGGCTGAGATCGAGGCCATCCGCGGCGTGGCCTGCGGCGAGGTACTTCGCTCGCTGATGGAAAAGGGACTGGTGAAGATCGTCGGCCGGGCCGAGGAACTCGGCCGGCCCATGCTCTACGGCAGCACCAAGAGATTCCTCGAGATTTTCGGCCTCCACGACCTCAAGGACCTGCCCAAAGTCCCCGAACTCATCATGCCGCACCGCGACCAGCCAAAACCAACCGACCCGCCGCCCTCGCCAACCGAACCCGCCGCCGAAACGGCCACAGAAGCCACGGCTGAACCCGAAGCCGCTGCGCCCGCCGCCGAGCCGACCGAACCGCCGCCCGCAACCGAGGAAACCCCCGAACCACAACCGGAACAGGAGCCTCCGACTTCACCGATTGAATAGGTAGCTTGTATGGCGGGTCGTTCTGCCGTAGACCGCCGAATTGGCCCGCCATCTTCTGCTCGCGGGATGCAAGTCGGTGAAACGACCGCATCACGGTTACTTCCTCGATGCAATCTTCCTGAGCAGGTCGTCCGCCTCGTCGTGCCGATGGAACCGCCGCATCTGTTGCTGGAAGTCCGGAGTGTGGGCGGCCTTGCGGCCGTTGGACCAGCCAATGCCCAGCTTCTTGTGCAGCAATTCGTGGTACACGATCGAATCCACCACGAACTCCGGCACGTCCTTGCGGTCCAGCGTCGAACTGACCATCACCGCGTCCCGCACCAAATCGTAGTGGCCAAAGATCCGGCCGGTGAACCCGCGACTCCAGAACAGCTTCGGCCGCGCCATCGCCCCGCCGAAATACTCCGCGTTGACCCGCTCGAACGACGCCTTCAGATCGTGATACACGCCGGCTGTGCGCTCGGCCAGCCCGCCAAGCAGATCGAGGTCTTCGCGGACGGTCTGACAGGCGTCGCCGGTGAAAGCCTCAATGACCATCTGTTTGGTCTTGCCCTGCCGGAACATCAGGTCGGCCAGTTCGCGAAACTCGGCTTCGGTGAATGCGATCATCGGCGTGGGCAGCCAGACCCGCGTGCGGTTTCCGAACCGCTCAACCTTGAACAGGTTCTCCAGCGGGCGAAAGTGAACGAGGATCGGCCGGACGAACCGAGTCCTGTCGGAAATATCGAACACCCGCTGCGCCGTCCTCACCGCCCGAACGTACCGCTCCAGTGCTTCAGGTCGAGCGAAAACCCCCAACCATCCCCTCAGCGAACGGGTCTGTGCCGTCAGATGCTCCGGATCCAACATCTCACGGACGATGTGCTGCTCGATCCGCGCGCTGGTTGTCCGCAATGAACTGCCTGTTGAAACCAGGGCGGCACCCTCGGGTGATTGAGTCAAGAGATCGAGCAACCGCTCAACATAGCTTCGTAGACCGCGAAACGACACGGAGCCGGGCGGCCGGTGCGAAGCCGTCTGGTCCGTCGCGATCACATCGAAGTCCAACTCCGCCAGAAACCGGTACGCCCGACGCGACGGCGGCGGCAGCGACTCCGCCGTCCCGCCATGCTCAGCCAGCAGGCGATTGACCTGCGCCAGAAACGACCGCGTCGCTTTTTTCAGGCTCGCCAGCCGCGCCGGCGCGACGGGTTGCCCCAGTTCGCGGCGAACCCGGTCAGCCATTTTGACGATGCCCGTTATGCGGATTGACTTCACGATCAGTCCATGCAGAGACGCGAGTCAACTCTCAATTGCGCCCTTGCCGAAACCGCTCCACGCCTTCTTCGCCCACGGATGGTAGATCATTGGATCGCAACCCCACAGCCGGCCCTTGGCCCGCTGCGTCGGCTCCGGCGGACGGCTGAACGTCAGGCGGATCACCGGAAACAGCTCGCTGGGCGCTTGTTTCGGCAGGGGGGATAAGTACAGGTGCTCCCCTTCCTGACGGATCGTCAGCTTCTTGCCCGTCGTCAGCAGCGTCGCCGACGTCGGCTTGGTCTTCAGGCCCGCCACGTGCAGCGTCTCGCGCCCGTCCCAGAACCGGACCACCAGGTACAGGTTGTTCCCCTTGCGGATCTGCCAGCCGTAGGTGATGAACTCCGACACGTCGCCCGCCTGTGAGCCGTAGATGCACTCGCCGTGAAGCTTCATCCACCGGCCGATCTGCTCCATCCGCGACACGAACGGCCGGGGCAGCGTCCCGTCCGCTTTGGGCCCGACGTTCAACAGCAGATTCCCGCCCTGTCCCGCGCACTCGACCAGCATGTCGAGCAACTGGTCCGCCGGGCGGAAACGCTCACCGTTGGTATAACCCCAGAGCCGCCACGTCGACGTCTGGCACGACTCCCAGAGCCGGTTCTCCGCCACGATCTGATGCTCCGGCGTGCCGTAATCGCCCAGCTTCTTCGACAACCCGTTGCCGGCTTGGGTCGGATCGTCATCGCCCAGCCGGTTGTTGATGAGCACGTCCGGCTGAAGCCGCCGCATCATCTTCACGAGCTTGGCGCTCTGCCAATCGGCCGCCGGATTCGGCCACGCCCCGTCAAACCACACCAGGTCGATCTTGCCGTAGTTGGTCAGCAATTCCCGCACCTGCCCGTGGACGTACTCGCGAAACGCCGACCAGCCCTCCGGATCGCGCCTCGCCCCCGCCCAGTACGCCGAAACCCGCCAGTCCGCCAGCGAATAGTACAATCCCAGCCGCAGCCCAGCCTCGCGAAACGCCCGAACGTACTCGCCCACCATGTCCCGCTTCGGCGCCAACGCCGCGCTGGTGTAGTCGGTCAGCTTCGAGTCCCACAGGCAATACCCGTCGTGATGCCGCGTCGTCAGCACGGCGTACTTCATCCCAGCGTCCCGCGCCACCCGCGCCCATGCCTGCGGATCGTACTTCTTCGGATTCCA
>JAAYCJ010000164.1 GCA_012729815.1 Phycisphaerae bacterium
CCGCCAGGGTGGCTTGCTCCTCCTTCAGGCCGTTGATCATGGACACGGTCCGGTAAAACAAAACCACCGTCACCGCCACCAACACCAGGTAAATGACATTCGGAAGAACCAGCTTCTGCCTCAGACTTAGTCTGCTCACGATACGCACCTCACTTGTGCTTCGGGTAGTCCTGCTCAAGCCAAAATTGGCTGCCGTATCCCGAATCGGTCGATTTCCCCCAACACTTGCTCATGGCCTGTGAACCAAAAAACACTCCAGCCTTACAGCGTCCCAGCTCATGTCGTATCAACCGGTTACAGCCGCTTTTCAGGCGTCCAGCCCCGCTTTGCATCTTTAATCGCCAATCTCCCGTCTGCGCGGTCCGATAGTCGCGCCCGATCCAACAGGGTTGGCGATGGAATCAAGCGGTATCCGTCGAAGCCGTCGGAGAGGGATTTGTTCCGCGGCCTCAAGAACATCCGCACGCACGAATTGGGGCAGACCGCCAGCACCCCTGACCTCGCCGACTGGTCTTGCCGGGAGCGTCTTGCTCGATCACCGCTGCGTCGCCGGGTCCGCCCTCGTCGGCCGATCCTCCACCAGTCCGGCCCGCAGGGCTTCAACCATCCGCTGCACTTCCTGCTCGGTGAATCGACCGACGATAGCCGCCTGCTCGCGCATCTTGCTCCGGATGACCGGGGCGGAGACCACCGTTCCGTCAACGAGGATGGCGACCGCGTTGCCGATGTTCTCTTCCGTCAGTTCCGCGAACCGCTGGGCTCCTTCTTCGTCAAAGATGATCCGCACCATCGGTTCGCCGCGGTTGTCCTGGTCGACGGCGATGTCTTTCAGGCGCCACGGCTCGTTGCGCGTGCTCATCGCGTACGGCGGGCGACCGGCCAACAGCACGTACCGCCTGCCCTGATACTCCGCCTGAACGCCTCCCACATGCTCCAGCCCTTCACGCATCGCGAACCACTGGAACTCATCGTCCCGTTCCCGCCCAGCCGCCGGACCGTATGCCTGCAACTCTTCGACGTACTTCTCCGCCGACTCCACCACCGGCGGCCGCTGTGACCCGCTCGGGTTCAGTACGACCCGAAACCCCAGCGACACGGAGGAGGGCCCGCCGGATTTGTTACCTCCCGCACGCTGACTGGACGCCGCCGTTGCGTTCGGCAGTTCCAGCGATTGCGCCTGAGGGTGGGCCTCTTTGAATCCCTGGACGAACTCTTCGGCCGCGGCTTCATCCGGGAGAAAGTCGCCGTCGCGGATCAGCCACCGGTCTCCGAGCCTGCGTAATCCAAATCCCATCGCCACCGATCGCAGGCCATCGCGGCTGGGGATCACGCCGGTGACCACGCACGCCTCGTTACCATCGGCGTAGGCCTCGGCGATTCGGACCTGGGAGAAATCCAGGGCCCTGTGCAATGCCGAGTAGTTCTTTACCGTACCCGGCACCATATTCTGCTCGGCCCGCTGAAATTCCCCAGTCTCCAGGGCCCTCAGGAACGCCAGCGTCACTGCGACCGGACCTTCTGCCGGAGGGATCTCTTGCGTCCGGCTCTGGTCTTCGGTCGCCGCGGGCTCATTGACTTCAACAGCCACATCCGTCCGCCTGCCCGGCTCAAGCGAGACATTCCGGAACGTGACCCACCGGTACGGCCGGGTCTGGAACCGGAACTCCTTGATCCGGTCAAGCAGGATGGGGAACCTGTAGGTGAACTGAACCACTCCTGTGACCCCGCCGCCGCTGGTGCCAATGGAACGATGCTCGCGTCCCTGCTGATCGATCGCGATCAACCGTACGGCAGGCTTTGTAAACGTGTGAGCGACGCTCATGGCCGTAGTACCGTCGGTCACGTACGGTTCGGCGAACATGACCGCGCCGTCTGTTAAGGCAGAGCTCGCGTTTCCCGAATCGGTGAAGGCAACCGTCTGCCAGGGTGCGGTGGAAATGCCGAAGCGAACGTCGATCGTTTCATAGCTTCCGGGCACCGCGGCGGTGTAGGCCCACAGGTCAAGGACCGGTTTCCCATCCAGACCCATCGGATGTCCGGTGATACTGCCTCTGGTGCTTCCAGGAATGGCCCATTCGTAGCTGAAATCGTCAGCCCCGTCGATGCGCACGGCGAACTCGTAGGCGTCCTGCTTCTCAACCCGTTTGAGCTTACTTCCCGTCTTCTGGTACGGCCGCTGGTCCATGGGCGTGCCGTCGGGCCGCCACCACGGACTCTCGGCGCTGGGATTCCGGGCCACGCCCACCAGTTCCACCGTCACCCCGTCCGCCAGCGTGACCGCAAAATCTTGCGACGGCTGGGTCGCCGGCGCCGAAACCTCAATCGCCTCCTCCGCGTGGGCTTTACTCGTCGCCTTCAACGCCGAGAGGGGCAGCACCACACACGCCGCCCCAGCCAGCGCCGCGACCACCGCCGCCTTCGTCAACCGCCCGCGCCGGCGCGCCGGGTCCAGAATCGCCCGCAGCCGACCCTCAATCCGCGACGTCCGCGCCATCGGCACGGTCGCCGCCGCCACCCGTCGACCCGCCCGATACGACCGCGCGATATACAGCAGATGCTCAGCGTAGTCGCTCGCCCGATGACCAGCCGAAACCACCATATCATCGCACGCCTGCTCGCCCTCAGCCCGCAGCCAACGCCCCGCCAGCCACGCCAGCGGATTGAACCAGTAGATCGCGCACGCCAGCCGGGCCGCCAACTGCGTGAGACAGTCAAGCCGCCGGATATGCGCCAACTCATGCACCAACACCACCCGCGCCCGCTCCGCCGACCAGTGCCTCGAATCGGCTGGGATGAACACAAATGGCCGAACCAGTCCCCACGCCATCGGCATCTCATGCCGACCGTCTCGACCCCGCAGCAACCGCAGTCTTGCCAAACCGAACGGCCGCCGCAATTCATCGAAAGCCTCGGCCAAAGGACCGTCAGCCACCTCCACCGAGCGCCGGGTCAGCCGCCACAGACCGACCAGCCCCAACCCAAAATGCCCCAGCACGGCCGCTGCGCCCATCAACCACGCCGCCACCAGCCACACCGGCCAGTGCGACACCGCATCGGCAGGGGGGCCGACCGCCAACATCTCATCCGGCCCCGCCTCAACGGAATCCGCCGAAGGCACAGCCGCCGCCGGCAAATCCGGACCCCACTCGGTTACCGGCAACTCCGTGTTGTCTTCCGCCGCGGTCAGTGCCGCCGCGCCATCAACCGTGACGACCGGCGCAGCCGCCG
The DNA here is from genome assembly GCA_012729815.1 of Phycisphaerae bacterium. Classification (NCBI taxonomy): domain Bacteria; kingdom Pseudomonadati; phylum Planctomycetota; class Phycisphaerae; species Phycisphaerae bacterium. Next base: position 3,229 of record JAAYCJ010000164.1, read on the forward strand.
ACGGTTCGGGCAAAATCGCCACCTGCCAACTCGGCAGCATCACCGAAAGCCCCGGCAACACCACCAGCCCCGCCACCGCCACCGACCAAACCAGATGACGAACCGAAGCCGACCGCCGCCGCATCAACCACGCCGCCAGCCCCGCCGCTGCGATCACCACCAGACCCTTGACCGACGCGTCCAGCAGCACCGCCAACGCCCGCATCGACCACTCCGTAACGCTCCCATGCTCGAACCCCAAGGTCATCATCAGCGACCTCCTTTCCGGGCCTCGTCGATCAGCCGCGACAGGCGGTCCAACTCGTCAGCCGACATCTCCGCCTCCGACGAATCCAGCAGCGCCGCCACCGCCTTCTCCACCGACCCGTCAAAAAACGTCCGCACCACCCGCCGCAAAGCCGACTCGCTCGCCTCGTCACGCGGGTGAGTCGCCCGGTAAACGTACCGCGCCCCGTCCTTCTCATGGGTCAGATGGCCCTTCTCCTCCAGAATCCGCAGCATCGCCCGCACCGCCGAATAACCCGGCGGCGCCGGCAACCCCTCCAGCACCTCCGCCGCCGTCGCCCGACCACGGGCGTACACCACGTCCATGATCTGCCGCTCCCGACGGCTCAACTGACTCTCCAATTCTCGTTTCATCACACGTTCTCCTCTCAGCCGCCCGGCCGATCCAACAACACACCAGAACGGCCCAACCGCCCATGCTAAATTCGTAACATGCTAAGAAATTAGCATGTAGGTGAGCGGAAGTCAAGAGGAAAAAGCTAAAAAATTAGCACCTCCGCGGCGATTGCCTGTTGGTGTCTGTAAAATATTGTGGGCTAACGAGTTGAGTGGTGACTGTCCGGTCCGCCTCCGGGTGCCTGACAAGCCGCTCGCCCGCGGTCACTCGGACAGAAGAATCCCCCGTCCCACTCCGCCGCGCGGGGTGGTGTTGGGATAGTCGGGATTGATTTTCTGCTGGATCAGACGGATCAGGTGTTTGGGGTCGGCGGGCTTC
>JAAYCJ010000165.1 GCA_012729815.1 Phycisphaerae bacterium
ACCAGCCCTTGACGAAGGTGGTCGCGGTACGCGCGACCATTGGCTTTGCCGTCGAGGTTCACCACCCGCCGCTGCGAGAAGTACCCAAACAGGCCGGCATCCTTGAGGGCGAAGACGGCATCCGGCGGCGTGGCGGTCCGGGCCCATTCCGCCGCCGCCAGCCATCCCGCGTGCGACCGCATTTTGATCGGGATCTCATAGAGCTTGAATGCGGCCGCAGCGGCCGCGGTCAGGACCACCATCAGCGGCACAAGAACGCGTCGCAGGTCCGATCGGAAGGCAACCAGGGCGCCGACCGCCCGGGACCCCACCAGGACCAGAGCGAACCCGTAGAGGGTGAAATGCCACCAATACACACCCCAACTCATGAACAGGAAGGCATAGGCAAAGTGGAAGCAGCACGCCAGCGCGACCGCCGAAACGGGCGTGCACAACCGGCTTGCGACCCGGACTCCGGCGCGACGGGCGCCGGCCGCATCGACGACGAGGAGCAGGAGAATGCCCGCCAGCAGGACTCCTCCGAACGCCATATCGGCCTCGACCGTCAAGTCCCGGCGGATCGCAGGGAACGTGCTCTTGACCGCACCGCTGATGGGCATAGGGTCTCCGAACGCAAGGAGGTTCCAGGCCAGGTAGGGAGCGACGGCCACGCCGAATCCGGCCGTCGCCAGGACGCCGTACGCAACGCACCGCCACACGGAGACTCCGCACGAGAGCCCGGAGGCGAGCACCAGGAGCAGGAATGAAGGCAGCAGGAACACCGAATCGAGCCGCACGAGGCAGGTCAACCCGATCAACACGCCCAAGGCGAAAGCCGAGGGATAGGCCGATCGCGGATCGAAGAGGCGGCCGCGGTAACAGGCCCAAAGCACCAGGACCAGAACCAGAAGCAGCAGCCCGGTCTCCAGACCGTTGGCCATGGCCATGAGCATGTTGGGCAGAAGACAGATACTCAGAGCCACCAGGCCGAGACCGGGAGCGACGTGCCGGTTCACGAAACGGTGGATCAGGGCGATGGTGAGAATGCACATGAGCCCGTTGAGGGCCAGTACGATCCGGGCGGGCGTCTCCAGTTCGTCGGCGAACGCGACAATCGGCAGGATGCACAGCATCCATAGGGGATGGAACCCATTGGTGGGAGCGATGCCGTCGAACGTGCAGCCGTTGCCCGAGATGATGTTCCTGGCGATGCACAAATAGTAGAACGCGTCGTCGGTGAGTGCGGCCGTGACGTACTCGATCGGCAGCGCAAAGATGACCAGCCAACCGTAGAGCATGGCGAAGCCGGCAAGGACCACTGGCGACGCCCGCCGTCCGGAATGACCGACGGCCTCGCCGGAACACGAGGATGTCTCGCACGGCGTCGTGCCGAGACCGGTTACCTTGGGATACGCCGAGCTTGCCATGGGTACCTGTTTGAGCGTCTCATCCACACGTGACGCCAATTGGATCGCGGCCGAAAGGCCAGATGCCGTCGCCGCCGAAACGCGTTCCCGGAGACGGCCGGGCAGCGCGCCGGCTGCAGATCCCGGTCGGTCGGCTGTGGATGCGGCCTCCGCCGGTCTCGCATTTCGCCTCTGATGGTGTGCGTACGGAGATCCATGAAGCTCTTGCTGCGCCCCCGCATTCATGGCGACTTCGCCAGCGGCGGAGCGGCGGTCCGGGATGCGATAACGCTGGGCCCTGCCGACGCAGCCCGTGCCAGTTCAGCGATCCCCTTCTCAACGGCCGGCGTCAGGGCGCCGCGGCGAGGGTGACTCGCATTGACGTAGAAGACGATCTCGCGTCCTCGCTCATCGGGGACGGCGCCGACTTCCACAAAGTCGGCGAAGCGGTGGTCTCGCGCCAGGCACTCGCCCAGGCCTGGGAACCTCGAATGCGGTACGAAGAAGAACGTCCGCCCCTCCACCCGGATGCGCCGAAGCACGATCATCTCCACGTTCCGTGAGAATACGAACTGAGCGACCTGCTCAACGGAGCGGGCCTTCGAAACGTGGTTGGTCGTGAGGCCCACCAGGTCGATTCCATCCGGAGTAGTAGAAAAGCGCCCCCTGGTCGTGGGCGGCGACGGAGGCGACGGTTAGCCTGCGTCTGTGCGTCCTGGTCCACAGCGTGTCGGACGCGTATGCGGCCGACCAGCCCCACAGCCCACAGACGGTCAGCATCGGAAAGACGGGCAGCAGGAATCGGAACGCTGTGCCCATCAGCGGCTCGAACCTGACGTATGCCCCGATGAACACAATCAGACCGGCGGCGAGGGCTCGAAACCCCGAGCTTCTGACGACGAAAAGACCGGCCGCGACTCCCACTGCCAACGGCGCCACCCAGAGCAGATACTGCGAGACGTAGAGGGCTCCAGGGAGGCTGATTATGCTTTGGGATGATTTGACGTAAAATGCATTCGGCATGCTCCACCCGAAGTAGGACCACCTCCATCCCCAGAAGACGGCGGCCGCGGTCATCGTCGCGGCTGCGGCAAAGCAGATGTCTCCGCCGGTACGGTGCGGATTCTTCCGAAGCGCGGTCCACCCCACCGTGACCGACATGATCCCGATCAGCCAGACGAGGGCGTCCGGTCTGGCCATGACGACCAGGAGACCCACGAGGGGAAACCACCGTGCGGCGGCGCTGCGGCGGCGGCAGACCAGCATCCACCAGAGCCAGCCGGAAAGGGTCACTAGTGCGGCGGCAACGAGCGTCTCCATCCCGAATAATCCAGCGTACACCATACAGCCGTTTCCAAGCACCAGCACCCAGACACCGGACTTCAGCCAGCAGGGGCGGACCTGGAGTTGGGAGACCCAGACACGACAGAGCAACGCCGTCATCAGCAATCCGGCGATGGAGATGCCGCGTGTGAAAAGAAGCGGATCCCACCCGACACGAATCGCCCCTGCACAGAGCAGCACGTGCAGAAGGCTGGTGAACCCTTCCGTTCGCTCCTGCCCGACGTTCCAGACGAGCCCATGTCCCAGTGCCAGGTACTCCGCGAAGCGGTAGGTGATGTACGCGTCATCAAGCACACGGACGTGAGACACGCCGGCAAAATACACCAGCAACACCAGGCCGCTGAGAAGGAAAGCAATTTCCATAATCACATGGCGAGGACGCGATCCGGATGCCCTCCATGGATGATAGAACCGCCGCACGCGGGCGCTGTGGATGGTATCGGTGGAAGTGTAGGTAGTCATCAGGTTTCGCAGGAATAGGGAGAGCGAAGCTGTCACTGCCTCGGCTGGAACGCGCCAACCGGCCGGCCCATCAAACGGGCGACCCAGGCCCTGGCGAACAGGGAGAGGAAGAGCCGGTCGTCGATCAGGTATCGCCGCGCCAATCGACGCGGTTCCTGGACCATGCGATGGAGCCACTCCAGCCCCGCCTTCTGCATCCAGAGGGGAGCCCGAACGATGTCCCCGCAGTAGAAGCTGAAGCTCACGCCGACGCCGATGCTCAACCGGGCCCCGCACGCAAAACGGTTCCGGACGATCCAGTTTTCCTGCTTGGGCGAGCCCAGTCCCAGAAAGAGGATGTCCGGCCGGGCGTTCTGGATCAGCCGCAGGGCGTGCCGCTGCTCGTCAGGATCGTCCGCAAAGCAGTAGGTCGGGCAGTAGACCCCACCGATAGCCAGCCGTGGATGGCGGCGTTTGAGCAGCGCGGCGGCCCGGCGCGCCGAACCCCGCGCCCCTCCCAGCAGAAACACCGACAGCTCTTCGTCGGCGGCGTGGCGGCAGAGGGCGGGGAACAGGTCCGAGCCGGCCACCCGCTGGGGCAGAGGAGTGCCCAGCAGCCGCGAGGCCCAAACCAGCGGCATCCCGTCGGCGAGGATCAGGTCCGCTTGGAAGTAAACGTCTCGCAGCTCTGGGCAGCGGTGGAAGCGGACCAGGTGATCGACGTTCGCCGTCACCGCATAGGCCCCCTGCCGGGTTCTCACCAAGTTCAGGAGGAGCTCAACCGTCCGATCGAAATTGACGGCGTGGAACGGCATGCCCAGCAGGTTCATTACCTCAGGGCGAAGTTCTTTCTGGCAGGATAAGGTCGTCATGATTTTCCCCCATTCTTCCGGTTCCGTCCGATGTGAGGGCAGTGGCAGGCCCAAGTCCGCCTGCTCCGCTTCTCGCCTGTCCTGGCGAGGGCATCGGCGCCAGTCGCAGCCGCGCCAATTGCCACCGCCTCAGGTAACGCCTGAATTCCGCATCATTGTAGCGACCGCTTCGTCTGAGATATCCACCGAGGTATCCGGCGAGGATGCACAACCCGCCAAGCAACCACGGGCGTTCGAACATTCGATAGCCGGCGAGGGCCAGGGCGTAGAGCGGATGCGTGCCCATGAAGTACTGCCCGCGTCCCCACCGCAGACGGCCGTGAAAAATGCTCTTGTGGGACGAGCCCATCGGCCTCAACTCGTACACGCGGAGGTCCGGATCGTGGAACGATCGGGCCTTCCAGCCGAGCATCCGACACCGGTGGCAGTCGATGCCGTCCCACATCACCTGGGCCACCAGTCCGCCGATCTGACCAAAACACGGCACGCGGTAGAATTTGCACGCGCCGAGCGAGAAGTCATCGCTGGTGCGCAGCATGACCCAGGCGCCGCCGTTCCGTTCCCAGCACTTGCCGCTGGCCGTTCCCAGAAGCGGGTCGGCTTGGAACTTGTCCAGCAGTTTCTGGAAGCAGGTCGGTCCGAAGCGCAGGTCGCCGTCGAGCTTACAGACGTAATCGAAGCGATCCAGATCGACCTGGGACAGGCCCTCATTGAAGGCTTCGATGACGCCTCCGCCGACTCTGCGTTCGCCCCGGTCCGGACGGCGCACCAGGCGGATCCACGGGTGTTCGCGCATCGCCTGCTCCACGATCCGGTGCGATCCGTCTTTGGAACCGTCATCGACGATGATCCACAGGTCGGGGCGCACGGTCTGGGCCGCCACCGACTCGATGGTCTGCGCCAAGAAGGCCGCCTCGTCTCGCACCGGCGAGATCACAAGGAGTCTGGGCTGGTTCATGTCGCTATCGCCTCACCGGGTTTGCCGCTGCGGATCGACGCTTGGCTGTCCGCGCGTGGCGATACGATTGCGGCGAATTCCATTGCCAGCTCCTGCGCCGAATCCCGCACGTCGAATCTCTGCCGTACCGCCTCGCGACCCGCCGCCCCCATCCGCTGCCGCATTGCCGCATCACCGATTAATCGCTCGACGGCGTCCACCAGCGGCTCGATCCGACCGGGCGTGACCAGCAAACCGGTCCGGCCGTGCTGCACGATTTCCGGTATTCCCATGATCGCCGTGGCGACCACCGGCAGGCTTTTAGCCATCGCTTCCATCAGCACGACAGGAAGCCCTTCGGCCAGGCTGGGCGCCACGAAGATGTCCGCTTCGTCGTAGAATTTCTGAATCCGGTCCTGATCGACGTAACCGACGAAGTGAATCCTCTGGCCCACGCCCAGATGGCGCACCAACTCCGTCAGGCGTCTGCGTTCCGGGCCATCCCCCACGATCGTGCACGTCACGTCATGCCCTTTGGCAGCCAGAGCCGCGACCGCCTCGATCAGCCATGACTGGCCCTTGACCGGAGCGAGCCGAGCGACATTGAGGATTCGAATTGGTCCTGTCCGGCTGGCCCGCGCGTCCGGGGGCGGGTCAAAGGTCTCCGGCTCGATGCCGCAGTGGATCACTTTCAGTTTGGCCCAGTCCGCCGGATCGGATAGCGCCATGATCTGACTTCGGCAGAAGTCGCTGATGCAGAAGACGGCGGCGGCGCGGGCCATCTTCTGCCGCAGCAGATACCGATCCGCCTGATAGAAGACGGATGGCCCGTGGACGGTCAGGCTGAACTGCAGTTCGCCCAGTTCCGCGGCGATCATCGCCACGGTGGCACAGGACATTGCGAAGTGCACGTGCAGGCGTTGGATTTTCCTCCTTCGCAATTCCCGCCACAGCCGCACCGCCTCGGCGAAGTAGCACAGGTGCCGAAACAACGCGGCACGCCCCGGCGGCCGGACGGTCAGAGCACACCACAAGGCTCGAACGTAACGGACAGGACGAGTCAGGCACGCGACCAGATGATTCACCATCAGTCCCACCGGTGGAGCGGGCAACACGTAGAATGTCGTCGCCTCCTCGGCGGCGTCGATCGTCGACCGCGGCTGATCGGCGGGCGGACGGCGGATGGAACACGTCGGCACGGACAGTCCGATCCGGCGCAGGGCGAGGATCTCCCGCTGCACGAAGCTGTGCGAGATTCCCGGATACTGGCTCGTCAGATAGGCCACGGAAGTCATGGCACAAGAGATTCCCGCGTGGCGTTCGGTGTGCCGTCGCTGCGTCTGCGGATGAACCTGGCGGGGACTCCCGCCCAGACCTCCATGGAGGGCACGTCCCTGGTCACCACGCTGTTTGCTCCGATCACCGCGCCGCGGCCGATGGCGACGCCTTCCAGGATGGCCGCCCCACGGCCGATCCACACGTCGTCGCCGATGCGGATCGGCGCCGACCGGTGACCCTGTCGTCCGATCGGGAGCATCAGGTCGTCGAACCGGTGGTTGTGGTCACGGATGCTCACGTATTCCCCGATCAGGCAGCCGTCGCCGATGCGGATTCCGGCGTGGGCGCTGAGCACCGAACCCTGGTTGATCCGAAAGTTGTCGCCGATCACGATGCATCCATCCGCCTGCGTCTCAAAGGCGACCCCATCGTAGATGTTGCCGGTGCGGCCCAGCCGCACGTTTCGCGTTCCCAGCAACCGCACCGGCCCAAGCAGGTGGACACCCGGCCCCACCTGCCGCACACCCGCACGGAGCGCCGCGGCCCACCAGAGCGTGCAGAGTCTTCGCGAGGCGGCGGTGAGAGGCCTGATCGAGGCGGCGAGTCCTCTCACCGCGATTTCCCGCAAGGCACGGCAGGTTTCGGAGAGCAGATTGGTCGACATAGGTCACCCTGGCGCAGTCAGTCCGGCATTGTCTTTGTACGGCAGCAGCGAGCGTTCGATCGCCTCCGCATTTACTGACTCGGCCGGGACGGTTCGCGCGGTCAGTTGCCCGTCCAGAAGAGAGCGGTCGGCGTCGATAAAGAGGCGGCAGAAGAGTTCGATGGCAAGCAGGTGTCCCAGCAGCGTGCTGTTGTCGGCGCGGCCGTCCATGTGATCGTTGACGATCCGCCGAACGGCGGCCGGATCGAACAGGTTGCGGTCCAGCGCTTGACGGCTGAGGAGCGTGGTTTGGACGAGCCCGCGCAACGGCCCCCTCATCCAGCCGGCGAAGTTGCTGACCGCTTTGCGTTTCTGGAACGCCGCCAACGGCGTGGTTCGAACCAAGCGGTGCGCGGCAAGGGACAGCCACGCCGTCCAGAAGGGTGCGCCCGCGGGCAATCCCGTCCGCTGCCAGCGCACCGACGCCGCGGCGGGAAAGCACTCGCGGAGCACCTCGACGTAGAGCCGGTGGCGGAACCGCCAGGCGTACGGCAGCTGCGCCAGATGGTCGAACAGATCGTTGTCGAAGAACGGCTGGTCCGACTCGACCGCCCAGCGCATCAGGTTCGTCCCACCCGAGGTGCGACGACGGACGCGATTGTCCAGAAGGAACGCCATGGCCATGTCCATCGGAGTCGTGCCGGGTGACCTGACGTACTGCTCGATGAATGACGATCGGGCGCTTTCCCAACCGTGTGAGATCAACCGCGGTCCAAGCAGCGACCCGCGATACGTTTCGGCCACCGCACCGTTCCGCCATCGCCACAGGGCCGTTGCCGCCTCCTGTGGACGGTCGGCATGCCGCCAGGCGGGCATGATGAAGTTGCCGCCCAGCACGGCGTCGCCGGCGTAGCCGTTGAGGATCACCTGGCACTGCTGGGCCACGTGGTTGACGAACGGCAGGACGTGGAAGTCGGTGCATGGAAGCTGGCCTTCGGTCAACCACACGCCCAGCGCGGCACACTCCTGAAGATAGCCGCCGTCGAACTCGAAACTCCGGTGCGGGCTTCCCAGCACGGCGGCGGCGGCCTGGGCATAGGCCAAGTCGCGGCAGCCGCGGATGCCCCATGTGAAACTGGGCGTTCGGCCCGGATCGGGCACGGCGGCCAGCAGCACTCGCGAATCCAGTCCGCCGCTGAGTGGGACGCCAACCGCCGGCGTCACATTGCAGATCCGCCGGACCGCGTGGCGGAGCAGCCGGCCCGTGCGTTGGGCGGTCTGCCTGAACGTCTCCGCGGGTTCCTTCATTCTCCCGAAGTCGTGGTGCCAATAAGGGTGGTGGGTCAGGCCCTTCTCACCGATCGCGATTTTGCAGGCCGCCGGCAACAGCCGCACCGTCCGCAGCGGCGTCAGGTCTCCCACCAGTTCGCCGATCGCGGCCATCAGCACGAGGGCGACCGGATCGATTTCCGCCGCCACGACGCCGGGAGCCATCACCGCCTTGATCTGCTGAGCGAACAGGAACGCCGAGCCGTAGCCGGCTGCATAGATCGGGTACATGCCGTAGCGATCGGTAATCAGTTCGAGGCAGCCGGCGCCGCCGTCCCAGATCGCCGCGGCGAACGGCCCGTTGGCCGAGGCCAGCCGCGACGGGGTCGGGGCGTCCAGGAAGGCGGTGCGGGCTGCGGTCACGGCATCGGACTGGTCGTCGCCGTCGAATCCGAGCAGCCGGCCGACGTACAGGCCGTATCGGCGGCTTCGATGGCTGGTCAGAACCTGCCCTTCGCCGGGATAGATCCCCTTGCTGGCGCAGCCGATGGCGAACGATCGCCCGCGCAGGACCATGATGGACCGGTCCACCTCCACCGCAATGGCGCGGGCCATCGCCTCCGCCGCGTCGGGCGGCAGTACGTGCTGTGGATCGTAGTACCCGAACAGTCCCGACATCGTCTCATTCCACCAGCGACCGGTTCACTCCTCCCGCACCGGCTCGGGCGACGGCGAGCGGTACTCGATCAGATTCCTCGGACACGCCAGCCCCAGATGACGAACGTAGAAATCCAGATGCCCCAACGTCATGGGCAACTTGGCCAGGTAATGGTGCGCCGCGTACGTCAGCGCACCCCATACCGTCCCTTGTCTTGCAGAGGAGCGCCCCGCATCGCGAACGATCGCGGCGCCAAGCAGCCCACACCACACGGCCACGGGCCAGGCGGTCCGCCAGGCCACGGCCAGACCGATCGCGCCCATCAGTGCGCAGCCGTGCAGGATGTTTCTCTGGCACATCCGCCGCCAGCGCCTTAATCGCCGATGCCGAAGGCCCACCTCGGCGTAGGCGTGGCCGGAGCGGAAGCATCGCCGCCAATATTGGCCGAATCGCATGATATTCCCGTCGTGCAGGGCCATCGGTGCGGCCAGATGCAGAATCGTCGCGTCCCGGTCGCGGAGAATTCGGCAGCACAAGTCTCGTTCCTCGCCGGCGATCAGCGACTCATCGTATCCTCCGGCCTCCAGCAAGACACTTCTACGGAACAGGACGATGCCTCCGCAGGTGTCCACTTTGCCCGCCGGCATGTGCCAATCGTGGTGCATCCAGAAGTTGTAGATGCTGCCGCGCGGGTCCAGTTCCGCCAGATCGCCGTGCACCGCGATCAACTCCGGATCGGCCATCGCGCCGGCTGCGACCTTCAGCCACGATGCATCGAGCACAGCGTCGCCGTCGAGAAACTGGATCAGTCCATGTTTGGCCGCCCGCAGCCCGGCGTTTCGCGCCGCCGCCGCACACGGCCGGTCCGGGTTGATTCGAACCACGCGAGCCCCGATTCTCTCCGCCTCGGCGCAGCTGCTGTCGGTGGAGTTGGTATCGACGTAGATCAACTCGATCCGTTCCGCCGGGTAATCGGCCGCCCGCACCGAGCGCAGGCAGCGGACAAGCCGATGGCCCTCGTTTCGGCCGATCACAATCACGCTGATCGGCGGCCACTGACGATCGTCGATATGGTCTTCGGTCACCGCCACGGATCACCTCTTGACGGCAAGACGCGGTGAGGACGTGGGAGTCAGAAGATAGCGGATCGAGGCCAGCGCGGCGCCGGCCTTCCGTTCGCTCGTCAGATTGCCTCGCCAGGCGTGCCGAGCCCAGATCGTACCGAACAGCGTTGTCTGCAGCACCCGGGAAAACATCGCGGCGGCCCATCCGTGGTGCTTCCGCAGATAGCGACGGCTGCTCAAAGTCCAATACACCGGATGGTTTCCCGAAAACAGCCCGACCGCCGCCGCCTGCGAGACGCTCTGGCCGCCGAAGTGCATGACCTGCGCCGAAGGCACGTACCATCCCTGCCAGCCCGCGGCCGCCATGCGCCGGCACCAGTCGGTCTCTTCGAAATACAGGAAGAACCCATCATCCAGAAGGCCCACCTGCTCGATGACCTCTCGTCGCACCATCAGGCACGCCCCCGAAAGCCAGTCGGCGGCGAAAGCCTTTTCGCTTCCCAGTTGCAGATGCAGATCGATGGCATGGCGAGACTTCGGTCGACGGACGGCCAGACCCAGCATCGAAAAGGCCGGGCTGATCGGCGTGGGAAACCGTCGCGCCGACGGCTGATGACTGCCGTCGGGATTGACCAGCTTCGGGCCGCAGTAACCGGCTTGCGGATGAGAGTCCATGAACGCCACCAGTTCCGCCAGCGCCTTCGGCGCCGTCACGGTGTCGGGGTTCAACAGCAGCAGGCACCGTCCGCTCGCCCGGCGCAAGCCTTCGTTGTTGCCGCCTGCGAACCCGAGGTTGCACTCGCTTCGGACCAGATGCACCCACGGAAACTCCTCTTCGACCATCTCCGGCGAGCCGTCCGAACTTGTATTGTCCACCACGAACACCTCATGCTCCAGGCCGCCCGCCGCATCGGGCAGGGAGTTCAGACAGGCACGCAGAAGCTGCCGCGTGTTGTAACTGACGATAACGGTCGATAGGTCCACCACCATGGCTCCTTCACCGAGTCCGGTTTCCGGTACTCCCACGCTTCGTTCTGGCGAAAAACTCGGATCCCGCAAAGAAACACTCCAGGAACTCACCGTCACCCACGTCCGACAGGATCGGCCAGCGTGGATCGAGGGTCATCCTCGTCGTCTGCGACTTGTACTGCGCGAGGGCGGAACGCTTGGTCTCCAATACGTCCCAGACAGCGATACGCCAGTGCGTCTCGCCCAGAAATACCCACAGTCCCGCCAGTGCCGCCCGCAGCGATCTCCGCCACGTCGAGCCGCTCGCCGGAACCCACGGCCAGTTGTGCCACAGCCACACCGGATACTCATAGAGCGTCACATCCGCACTAGAGCGTGCCAACGCGCCGTAGATGATCCGCCAGGTGGCCGCATGGTCCACATGAGGCTCCCTGCGAGAGGGAACGAAGACTTCCGCCGGACGCAGGGCAGCCAGCAGGTCGGCCACCTGCCCCATGGCCTCGGGCACGACGTCCGCCAGGTGCATCTCCTCATGGCCAAGCATGACGACCTCGGAAGAACCCAGACCTAGAACCTGCGCCGCCCGCTGCGCCTCATTTGAGCGAATAGCCTTCAACGTTGCCCCGTCAACGAAGTCGCGGTGGGACTTGCTGCCGTCGGTCATGAAGACCACGGTGACCGGTGCGCCGGCGCGCTTTTTCTTGATGATCGTGCCCCCGCAGGCCAGCACCTCGTCGTCGAAATGCGGAGCAAAGACCACGGTCGGGCCGGCCCCCTCGTCCGTGGGAATCCGCCTCGCACCGTGTGCCATCCAGGCAAGACACAGCCGGCGCATCAAGAGGCGAAACGTCCTGTCTTGCTTCATCAACGGTGCGGCCCCCCATTCGAGCCTTCCAGCACCGACACGTAGACCTGCTCCAGCCGGCGGGCCCATGCGTCGATGCTGTAGCCAACTTCGATGACCCGTCGGGCATTGCGGCCCATATCGTAAAGGGCCCGCTCGTCGGCGGCGACTGTCAGGACCGCCTCCGCCAGCGCGGCGGAGTCTCGGCAGACCACCAGTGAACCGGTGGAACCGTCTTTGACTATGCGATCCAGGCCGGGCAGGTCGAAGCACACCACGGGCTTTCCCGCCGCCATGGCCTCCAGCAGGACCAGCGGCAGACCTTCCTCGGTCGACGAGAGCACCAGAAGATCGCTGGAGGTCAGCAGCGCCGGTATATCACGCCGCTGCCCCAGGAGCCGCACGAACGCGCCAAGGCCGGACGTTCTGATCATGGTCTCAAGATGGGCCCGCCGGTCGCCCTCACCGGCGATCAGGAGCTTCGCCCTCGGCCAGTCCTGGATGATCCGCGGCATCATCGAGACCAACGCGGCCTGGTTCTTCGACCACGCCAGCCGCCCGATGTTGACCAGCACGGGATACGAATCTTCGAGCTCCAACTCGCGGCGGATGTGCGAGACCTCCCGCTCGTCGACGCACGTGTACTCCTTCAGCGACACCGCGTTGGAGTTCACCGTCACCCGGGCCGCGTCGATTCCGCGGCGGCGCAAATGGTCCTGCCACGAGCCCTGCACCGCTGGGGACACCGCCACGAAGTGCCGAACCGTCAGAGGTTCGGCCATCGAGTCACACAGCCCGGCCAACACGTTTACCGTCAGACGCCACGCATAACGCGGCCGCGGGTGGCGAAGAAGCTCGCGCCACCGGTGTCCGTTGGGTTTCTGGCCGTGAAGCGTCCGGACCACCGGAATCCGGCACAGCAGGCCAGTCGTCTCGCCGTAGAACTTGTCCACCCGCGTGCCCTGAATGTGCACCAGGTCGATGTGCTCTCGTCGGACAAACCGCCTCAGCCGAGAGAGAATCTCCGGAGCGGACGTCCACCCACGGTGGGCAAAGTGCCATGGCTTGGCCCCCTCTCTGGTGAACTGCTCCGCCATATCCGAAGCCTGCAGGAAGTAACCGACGTGGTGGGCGAACCGCTGGCGATTCGTGTGCCTGACGGTGTTCAAGACCACCTGCTGACCGCCTCCCATGCTCAGGTCCGGCAGCAGATGCAGGATGTTGTAGCGATGCTTGTCATTCATGACGAAAGAGAACCAATCCGCCTCTACGACGGGACGAAGGGCATGCCCATTCCAAGCGAACACCGCAGACCCAACATCGTCGCCAGAATCGCCAGCCACAATGCCGTGGTGCCCAGGTCCTGGCGCCATCCGAGCAGACGATGACGCCACAAACCCCAGCACGTCACGCCGTACTCACCAACCGGCCCCATCGCCGCCACCAGCACCGCTCCGGGCACGCCCCACAATTCCCACGCTGCGGGCATTCCCAGTCCGACGGTCAGGAGTCGGCACAGACCGGCATAGGCGAAGTAACGGGGCTGGCCGATCGCCATGAGGCCGCCCGCGATGGTGCTTTCCAGGGCCCGAGGCCACAGGCCTACCGCCAGCATGGCCAGCATCCAGCCGCCCTGGTGATAGCGACTGTCGTACAGCGATGAGACCAGGACGTCGGCAAACGCGACGAGGGCCGCCAGCGGCAGCGCCACCGCGCACAGGATCGGCCCACGGTGCCGTAACACCAGCGCCCGTAACTGGTCACGTGACAGTCCAGCCCGGCGCGAGGTCGCTGGAAACACGACTCTGGCCGATATGCTGGTCATCAGAGTATCCGGAAAGCGGCTCAGCATCAGCGCGATAGTGTAGACCCCGAGCAACTCAAGCGAAATCAGCTTGGGAAGTATCAGCCGATCCATCTGGAATCCCAGGAAGCCCAGGGCGCTGGCCAGGAAGATCCACTTCCCGAAACTCATCAGTGACCGGACCGCCTCGGTATCCCACGCCAGCGTATTTCGCGGTCCAGGCAGCACCCAGTGACTGAGCAGGCTCCTAAGTCCCGTCCCGAGAAGCGCCCCACCCACCAGGGCCCACACCGTCGGGCTCAACACCGCCCACGCCAGCATGGCCACTGTCGAGACCACCTGGGTGCCCAGTTCAAGCACCGTCAATCGACCCAGCACCATATGTCGGTTGGTGGTAAAAAGGGCGGTCGAGCCGAACCCGGAGATTACCGCCGACAACCCCACCACCGGAATCAGCCACAAGAGCCTCGGTTCACCGTAAAACCACGCCACCGGCCACGTGCCGATCACCGCGATCAGCCAGATGCCGATTCCCCGCGCAATCTGCAGCGTCCAGGCCGTGTTGAGAAAGCGGAGATCGTCGCCGCGTTCATTCTGGATGATGCTCTGGCCAAGGCCCATGTCCGACAGCATCTGCAGGCCCTGCAGAAAAACGAACACCAGGGACATCAGGCCGAAGACTTCGGGAAACAGCAGCCGCGTCAGCACGAGATTCCCGGCCAGCCGCAGTACCTGACTGACCGCGTACCCGCCGACCGTCCAGGCTGAGGCGCTGATGACGCGCGAGCGAAGCGTCGAGTCCTGGCTCTGGATTCGCGCCGGTTTGGTTCGCTTGTCCGCCGTTGAACTGAGGTTTATGCTGCGGCTGATCTGCGTCATCGGATCATATCACCTGTCGGCACCTGGGCACGATCACCCGGGCGATGCCCGTCCGGTCCGCCAACGTGCCGGCGAACCGACGGCCGTGACGGTAACAGCTCCATGTATGGTGTCTGGCGGCGTAATCCGCCAGGCTCAGAAGACACAGCCCTTGCCCCAGGATCGGCAGCGGCTTGGACCGCATCGCGCGGATCATCTGCCGGCACATTCTGGCAAACCACCAGCGGGCGGATCGCTGCCGCGGATCGTAGCGATGGAGGACCTGGTCGTACGGAGCCGGCGGCGTGTGAATACGATACGAGAGGCATTCCGGTACGTGGACAAACGGCCCCAGCAGGCTCAGTTCCGCCGACAGCACCAGATCGGTTCCCAGCATCATCGGCAACATGCCCGTCTGTTGCAGGGCGCTGCGGCGGATCAGGCTGTAGATGGGATCCAGGTAGTAGCGAGAGAGGCGGAAGAATCGCAACATCCGGGCGAACCGCCGGTGCGGCAGAGGCGAATCGACCCGTGGTCCCTGGTACTCCGCGTATTGCCACTGCCCCAGTTCATCGCAATGCCGCTGATACGTGGTCACCAACACCGCTGAGGAATGGGCATCCAGCGCCGGGACACATCGCTCCAGGTACTCCGGCGCCAACCAGTCGTTGCAGCCGATCCAGCGGAAGTACTCGCCCGAGGAGAGTTCAAAGACGCGATTGAAGTTGGCGATCTGTCCGATGTTGCTCTCGTGGCGATGGTACCGGACGCGGTCGTCCCGTCGGGCGAGGTCCAGGCAAATTCGTCCAGTCCGGTCATCCGAGGCATTGTCACAGATCACGACCTCAAAGCCGCTGAATGTCTGGGCCAGCAGCGAATCGAGGGTCTTGCGGATGGTCATCTCGCCGTTGCAGACGGGAATGCCGAAACTGACCCTGGGCTGTCGAATGCTCATGCCGCTCACTTCGTTCTTCATCCTTCCCTATCCCAGCCTCTGCATGCCTTCACGCCGTCAGCAGCGTGGTTTTTGCGTGCATCCGCCGCAGAATGCTGCGAACTTCCGAAAGGTACAGCGAATTGACGACCACCACCTGATCCGGCCTGCATTCCGTCACGGCCTCCGGACCGACGATCGGATGGCCCGTTCCGGGAACATACATGCCATGCTTTCGCGGGTTGATATCCACCACGCACCGGATCACGTGTGTCTCGCGCAGGATATTCAGGAACGTCACCCCTTTCGATCCCGATCCCCAGACCGCGCACGACCGGCCCTTCCGGCGAAGACCGGACAACCGGCTCTGCCATTCGGCAACCTTGGTCCGGTACTGACTTCCGAAAACGGCTGCGTCCTGGCCCAGGCTTTCCAGAACCGGATCCTGTGGATCGGAGATGGCGTTGGCAGGCTCTCCAGCCCTGGCCTCGATGGTCAGAAACTGCCCGCCGAAAGTCTCACGGATCCGCAGAACGTCGAACCCCGCCGCGGCAAAGCCATGACGAAGAGACGCGGGAACGAAGTAGTTGCAGTGTTCATAGATCAGGTCCCAGATACCCATCCGGCAGAGGGTGTACAGGGCGTTGGGCACCTCGAAGAAGACCAGCGTCTCGCGGCGATCGATGCGGCGGCGCACCATCCGCAGAAAGCTCATCGGATCGGCCATGTGCTCCAGGGCGTGCCGACAGCAGATCAGGTCCGCCGACCCGTCAGGACAACGTTCGTCGTAGAAGTCGGGAACAATCCGCACGCCATCGGTCTCCGCACTCCTGATATCCTCAGGTGGGCAACTGGGATCGAAGCCAATGCCCGCGCCTCCGGACCGCCGGCACAGCATCCGCAGGAAATCTCCGCGCCCGCAGGCGATCTCCAAGATCGTCTTACCCTCCAGGCGGTAGCGCTCGACCAGGTCCGCCGCCAGCGTCTCGGCGTACCGCTGGAACCGCGGGGAGAAGTGCAGTGAGTTTTCATAGCCGGCGGCGTAGCGCATCCGCGGGGGGTCAACGAGCACGTTTTGGATCATCCCGCAATTCGGGCAGTAGGCCAAGCGCATATCGCCTCGCGGAACCGCCAACGCCTCCTCCGCTGTATGGCACAGAACGTTGCAGTGAACGGGCAGATCGTGAGCCTCCCAGAAGGTTTGCAGGTTCCGGCCGCTGCAGACGCCACAGCTTTGGTCGATGATGGTCGCGGTTCTATTCGTCGTCGCTGTCGCCACGGGCATGCTCCCGAGAACGCTCACACGGCGGTGATCCGGCAATCCATCCCCATCGCCCGTATGTCGCAGGCGACCTCATCGAGGTAGATCGGGTTCATCACGATGACCAGGTCCGGCCGATACGACGGCAGATCGGCTGGAGGGCTGATGATCCGGCCCGAGCCGGGCAGGAATCGATCATGCCGATGCGGGTTGATATCCACCACCGCTGCGATCTCGTTCCCAGCCTCCACGGCGCTCAGGAATGACACGCACTTGGAGCCCGAGCCCCAGATCGCCGCCCGCCGTCCCTGCTTCCGCATGTGTTCCAGGTCCGTCCGCCATCCGTCCACGCGCCGCCGGACCGCAATCGTGAATTGCCGGACGTCGTTTTCGAGCTGCTTCAGATCGTCTTCCTCCGGGAATCGGGACCCGTTCGAGTCCGTTGTCGGGTGGGCGGCCAGCAGCAGGTACTGGTTGTCGAAGTCTTTCGCCAGTTCCTGGATCGCAAACCCGTTGGCGCGAAACAACCGGGCCAGCGATCCGAGGCTGAAGTACGAACAGTGTTCGTAGTACACATCCCAGAAGGCGGAGTCCCGCAGCACCCGCACCACGTCCGGCACCTCGAAGAACACCAGCGCCTCGGGCCGATCGCCCAACGCCCGCCGCACTTGTCGGATGAATGCATGGGTCTGGTGGATGTGCTCCAGCGTATGGCGGCAGCACAGAACGTCGCACGGCAGGCAGGCATGCCCTTCGCTGTAATACTCCGGGATAAACCGCACCTGGCCATTGGTCCGACCGGCCATCCGGTCCGGTTCGCAGGCCGGATCGATCCCCACTCCGCGATTGCCGCCGGCCTGGCACAATTCGATCAAGAAGTCGCCCTTGCCGCAGCCGATTTCCACCACGTCCTTGCCTCGAACGCCATAGGCGTCGATCAGCCGCCGGATCAGTGCGGTCTGGAAGGCCCGGAATCGCGGCGAGAAGGACTGCTGCTCTTCGTAACCGAGGGAGTAGGTCTGAACCCCCGGATCGAACGCGGTGTTTGAGATGAACCCGCAGACCGGGCAAAAGCCCAGGGCCAGATGGCCATGAGGATAGGCCAGTGCCTCCTCGCGGCTGTCCAGCAGCAGACAGCTATTGCCCGGAACCTCGCCGACGGCGTGAAAGACGCACATGCCGGCGCCCAGACAGTTCGGACACTGCACCGTCGTATCCTTCGTCCCAGAGTCGCACGTATCGTTCAGGGTTGTCTTGTTCATCACACTCCCACCACGTCAGCTAGACCACCGTCGGTTCCGGGATCGGAACGATGAATTTCCCGCCCTGGTTCCGGTACGGAGTCTGCTGGGCCAGGATCTCCTCGCGGAAGTTCCACGGCAGCAACACCACGTAGTCCGGCATCGCCTCCATCAGCCGCGACGGCTCGCAGATCGGAATCCGGACGCCGGGCATGTACTTGCCATGCTTGTGCACGTTGCGGTCCACCACGAAGTCGATCATCCCGGGCTCGACGCCGATGTAGTTGAGCATGATGGTTCCCTTGGCCGCTGCCCCGTACGCCGCGATCCGGCGCCCATCGGCCTTCAGCTGGGTCAGCAGTTCGCGCATTGCCGTTCGTATTCCTTCCACCCGTACGCCGAAATCACGGAAGTATTCGTGTCGATTCACCGACAGTCGCTCTTCCTCGTCGCGCATCCGCCGAACCGGCTCCTGGACGTTTTCGTGACGATTGACGTACAGCCGCAGCGAACCGCCGTGGATTGACAGCCGCTCCAGATCGTTGAGGAAAAGTCCGCTACGGCGGAACAGGCAGTCCAGTGACGTCACCGAGAAGTAGCACAAATGCTCGTGATAGATCGTGTCGAATTCGCACTGATCGATCAGGTCGCGCACGTACGGCACCTCGATCACAATGGTGCCCTCATCCTTGAGCAGCATGCCCATGCCGTCCACAAAACCCCGCGTGTCGGCCACGTGGGCCAGCACGTTGCTGGCGATGATCACGTCCGCCCGCGTGCCCTGGTCAACGAGCCGCGCAGCCAGGTCCCGGCCGAAGAACGCGCAGAGCGTTCGTACCCCGATCCGCTCAGCCGCCCGGGCCTGTCCGGGCGCAGGATCAATTCCCAGCACCGGAATCCCCCTGGCGACGAAGTTCCTCAGCAGGTACCCGTCGTTGCTCGCCAATTCCACCACCAGGCTGGCGGGGCTCAATCCATAGCGATCGATCAGGTTCAGCGCGTTGCCCCGCGCATGAACCAGCAGCGCCTCCGAGAACGAAGAATAGTACTGGTAGCGGTCGGTGAAGAGTTTCTCCGGCGGCACGGTTTCGAGGATCTGGACCAGCGCGCACTCCGGACAGAATGCCACCTCCAGCGGATAGCGGTCCTCCGGCTGCTCGAGTTGCTCGGCCGACAGCAGCCCGTCCGACGGCGGCATCAACCCCAAGTCCATCACCGCCAGCAGGCCCACCCGCTGGCACGACCGGCATCGGGCCCGAGCGCATTTGTCGTTCAGACGATCGTTGACGTTAGCCATTGATCACCACCTTCCCAGTAGATTGATTCTCCACCCAGACCGCTGCCGGTTCAGGCGCCCGCAAGTCCGGTCCCAGAAGCCCCTCCTCCATCAACCAGCGGACGTGGCCGATCCGCTGATACCTGGGTCCCTCAAATTCCTCGAGGCTCAACCTCCGGCGGCGGAAAGCCTCGTGAAGCTGCTTGGCCCCTTTCCGGGCCGTCCACAGCGGCTCAAAACCCTTCAGCGTTCGGCGAATCTTGTCGCAGTTGACCCGGTAGCACCGCGTGTCCGGACTGGCCCCTTCGGCGAACGTGACATGGCAGCCGGGCACCGTCTCGCCCACGATCTGGGCCAGTTCGCGAACCCGGTAGTTCTCTTCGGTTACGCCCACGTTGAACGCCTCGTTGTGCACCAGTTCCCGCGGGGCCTCCAAGGCCGCTGCAAAGGCACGGGAGATGTCTTCGATGTGCACGATCGGACGCCACGGACGCCCGTCGCTCTTGAGCATCACCTTGCCGGTCGTGTGTGCCCACGCGGTCAGATTGTTGAGCACCAGGTCGAACCGCAGGCGCGGCGAAACGCCGTAGGCCGTCGCGCTGCGCAGAAACGTCGGTGAGAAATCCTCGTCGGCCAGTTCCGAAATGCCCTGCTCGGCCAGCACCTTGGATTTTCCGTATGGCGTGACCGGATTGAACGGTGATCGCTCATCGAGGAAATCGTCACCCGCCGCCCCGTAGTTGCTGCATGACGACGAGAACAGGAAACGCCGTACACCCGCCTCCTTCGCCAGCCGAGCCAGACGCACCGACGCCCGATGGTTGATCTCATACGTCAGCTCCGGGTTCAGATCGCCCAGAGGATCATTCGACAATCCCGCCAGGTGAATCACCGCTGCGAATCCACCCAAATCCTCGACCGCCACGTCGCGGATGTCCTTCTCCAGAAAAGGCATATCAGCCATGCCCTCTCCGTACGTGCACCGGCGGTACAGGTTGCTGTCCAGCCCGGTCACCTCATGCCCGCCGAATCGGAGCATCGGCGCCATCACCGTTCCGATGTACCCCAGATGTCCCGTCACCAGTACTTTCATTGCGCTACTCCCATGTTTTCCACGGCGCCGTGCCGCCGTCCCAGAGTTCCTGCAACAGCCGTTTGTCCCGCAGCGTGTCCATGCACTGCCAGAACGACTCGTGGCGATACGCCATCAACTGCCCGTCCCGCGCCAGCCGCTCCATCGGCTCGCGCTCCCACTGGGTCTGATCGTCGTCGATGTAGTCCATCACGCCCGGCTCGCAGACGAAAAATGCCCCGTTGATCCATCCTTCCTGGGTCTGCGGCTTCTCCGAAAACTCGACCACCTGGCCGTCGCTGAACACCATGTGCCCGAACCGCGCCGGCGGCCGCACCGCCGTCACCGTGGCCAGCTTCCCGTGCGAACGGTGGTACTCCAGCAGCCGGTCCAGATCGACGTTCGAAACTCCGTCGCCCCACGTCATCATGAACGTGCTGTTGCCCAGGTACGGAGCCAGCCGCTTGATCCGCCCGCCGGTCAGCGTGTCGATGCCCGTGTCGATCAGGTCCACCGTCCAGTCCGGGTTGTTGCTGCCGTGGCGCAGCACGTCCCCGTTGCGGACCTTGATCGTCAGGTTGCTCTCCACCGAGCAAAACTCCACCATGTACCGCTTGATGTACTGTCCCTTGTAGCCCAGCGCGATCACGAACTCGTTGAGCCCGTAGCGGGAATAGTGCATCATGATGTGCCAGAGGATTGGCCGGCCTCCGATCTCCACCATCGGCTTGGGTTTGACCTCCGTCTCCTCCGCCAGGCGAGTTCCCACGCCACCGGCCAATATCGCCACCTTCATTGTTCCGTCCTCGCCGCCAGATGATCATCCGTCCCCGTACCGGGGCTTTCGAAGTAAGGCATACACGCCACCACCGGTTCAACGATCTCCGAGACAAACCCCGCCAGGAGGCGGTAGTCATCCTCAGCCGACCGGGTACCGGCGGTCGCGATCTGAATCCTGGCCAGAAATGCCCCCATCGATCCGAACAGGTTCGGGTGGCGCCGATTGTACTTCAGGTACGACCGATCGTCGCAGAACGCCCCGTTGACGATGTAGATCGCCAGGACCCGCTCCACCGCTCCCCGGCTGGGATGGGCAAACTCGTAGAGGGTCGCCGGGACCGCCCGTCCCGAAGCCGGACGGACGTGCGTTTCCCGCTGGCTGCGGAGTTCCCATCCCTGGCTGACGTAGCAGGCGTCCGGACGATGGCCCAGCCAACTGCGGACTCGGCCGATGTATCCGATGTACAGCCATACCGCCCGACCGTGCCGGGGATCGACGTACATTCGACTCAGGCAGTCGTCCTCCCTGGCGATCTTGACCATGTGCCTGTCCAGCGGGATGTCCTCCCCGCGCCACGTCCCCACGTGCATCGGCATATCCGCCAGCGGCCGCAGCGTCGGCGTCACCTGGTCAACCGCCACCGACACCCTGGCCGCCACCAGACGGTTCATCAGCCCCAGGCCCACAGCCAGGACCAGCACCAGTCCTACCGCGACCCGAAGATCAGACACGCGTTCCATGCAGCCCATAGCAGTCACCACGACGCGTTCCGGCGATCATTCTCTCAGAGGCAACCCGTCCTCGAACTCTAAAGGACAATCTCCGACGGAACCTCGGGGCTTCGTCCCTCCGCCGGCGAGTAGGAATAGGGGCGGTTGCTGTACCGATGGCCGTAGTACCGCCCGCCGCGCGACCCGATGTACACCAGCCCGAGCAGCTTCGCTCCGGTGCCGCTCAGGCAGGCCAGCGACTCGAGGACCTCCTCCCGCTGGCACAACCCTTCGCGAACCGTCATCACCGTCCCGTCGGCGTGGCCCGCCACGATCCGGGCATCCGCCACCGGGAGTACCGGCGTGGTGTCCAGCAGGATCACGTCGTACTCGTCCCGCCACCGGTGCAGGAGCTTTGAAAAGGCCCCGTTGGCCAGGAGTTCCGCAGGGTTCTCACCCGTCGGAACCCCACTCGCCAGCAGACTCAGACGGGGTGCCTCGCTCTGCACGATGACATCCTGATCCCGCTGCCGGCCTTCCAGCAGGTCGATCAACCCGATTCGTTCCTGGAGATCGAACTTCTGCGACATGCTCGGATTGCGCACATCCACGTCGACCAGCAGCACCCGCTTGCCGCAGGAGGCAAGGCTCTTGGCCAGCATGATCGAAAGGGTGGTCTTGCCCACCGCCTTGCCCGCGCTGGTGACGGCGATCGCGCTGCCCCGCCGCGTCCCCAGGCGGTACAACAGACCGGTACGAATCTTGCGAATACACTCAGCCACCGCCGGTGAGGCCTCCGGCGGCCCGTCAGCCCGACGAAGCATAGGGATCTGCCCCAGGAAAGGCGTGGGAGAGGCCAACGTCACCTCGTCCGCCCCTTCCACCGTGGTGGCCAGTCGAACCCGCAACATGGCCGCCCCGAACGCTATGAACAGCGACCCCACCACGGCGACCCCGGTCAGTTTGACCCGCCGGTCCTTCGACGGGACCGTTGGTTCCTGCGGCCATGCCACAATGTCGATCGCGCCCGGCGCCTTGGCCTCCATTTCCATCTCGTCAAGCCGGGCCTGAACCCGCCGGTAGAGGTCGTGCCGAACGCCGATGGCCTCGGTCTCCTTGGCCAGCAGTTCGGCGCTGTTGAGGGTCTGGTTCAGGGTCTGGCTCTGGCCCCTGATGTGCTCCGTCAGGATCTTCTTCCTCAACTCCAGAAGCACGATCTTCTGCTTGATGGTCTCCAGGCTGACGAAGCCTTCTCCGGGGCCCTCCGCCGTCCCCAGTTCCCGTTCGACCCCTAGCAGCCGCGCGTGGTCCAGTTGCGACTCCCGATCCTTCAGCAGACGCTCGCCCAACGCCACCCGACTCCTGAGTTCGACCATCGTCGGATGGTTCTGACCGAACTGTCCCGCCGCGTCCCCGGCCTGCTGCCGAGCCGTCTCCAGGTCCCGGCTCAACCGCCGCCACTCCTCGTCCAGAGCGTAGTCCATCAGGTCCGCCGGCTGGGTGGACGGGCCGGCCTCCGCCCGATCGGCTTGGCCCGCCGCCAACGCCTCCAATTGTCTCCGCTGCCACTGCGCCATGGCGAGCTCCAACTCGGTTTCCTCGAGCCGCGCCTCCAGATCGTCCAGGCGCACCCGCTTCTGCGAAAGAAGATCGTTGGCGTCCACCGTGGCCAGCTCCTGCCGGAGCCGCCAGGCCGTCCTCTCGCGGCCCTCGATCTCCCGGCGCAGCGACTCGTACTCCTCGACCAGCTTCTGATAGAGTGTGTCGTTGACCCGGATCGAGCTCTCGCGGATGAAAACGATGTACGCGTTCAGCACGGCGGTCAGGATCTTCGCAGCGTCCTGTCCATTGATGCTGGTCATGCTCACGTCGATAATCTCGCTGGTGGTCTGCGGTGTCGCCTCGATCGCCGCCAGGAGCCGCCTCAGTTGGCCGGCCGTACCTCCCGGCAGCGACGCCTGCACCCGCCCCCATCCGGTCTCCTGCACTTCCGGACTCTCCATCGCCCGCTGAAGCACCTTGGGGCTCAACAGGATTTCCACCTGGGTGTTCCGGAACGACTCATAAAAGGGAATGGTCCCGTTGCCTTCGGTGTTGAACACCAGCCGCGGGATGATCGGCTGAACCCGGATTTTGGCCGTCGCCATATACAGGGGCACCACCTGTGTCCAGATCGCCCCGGTGCTCATTCCAGCCAGCAGCACAAACACCACCGCGATGGTGAACTTGTACCTCAACAGCCGGGCCAACACCGCCATGGGCGATGATGTCGGCCCATCCGTGCCGGCGCCGTAACCGGACGGCTCACAAACCGCCGGCGGCGCGTACCGCGGACCCGATCCGGACGGTTCACCGATCGTAACGGGCTGGCTTTCCCACCCATGCTCATGCCAGGACCGGTCGTGCACCTGGTTCGCCGGTCGAGACATTAGGATAGTCTCTCCCGCCGCGGCGGTATCCGACACCGCATCCGCGTAAACGGTGCGGCTGCCCCGCTCACCCGAGGCGCCCGTCGGGTCGCGAAAGACAACCTTCACCGAGGCGATGGTCAACTCGTCTCCATCGGCCAGGATGTGGTGCTTGATCGGCTGGCCGTTCAGACAGGTCCGGTGGCGTGACTGGAGGTTCTTGATCGCCCACCGGCCACTGGCCATCCGCCTGATCTCGGCGTGGTAGGAGGCCACCCGCGCGTCGTCGATCTGTACGTCCGCATCGGACCGCCGCCCAATGACCGTCGCGATCCGCCGCAGTTCCACGCATCTGGTGCAGCCGTCACTTGTGCCAATCACAATGCAGGGCGTCGCTGGTTTGGTTGTCTCCGACATCGGTCTTCCTTCCTAACGGTATGAGCTTTGGAAGCCGCCTCCGTCAAACTTCCCAGCCCCGGCTCACGACCTGATACCACTGGTTTGAAAAACCGTCGAACGAGCCCTGCTGGCGTCGGGCGCCACGAAGTTCCTCGGCCGCGGCGTCACCTGTACGCGGTGCTCCACTTTCTCGAACGGCTCGACCCCCGTTTCCCCGGTGAACACGCACATATCCACAGTGGCGTTCGGGCCGATCGTGCATTCATCCCACAGAACCGACCGCGACACCACCGCCCCCCGGCCAAGATGGCAGTTTGCCCCGATCACGGCCGGACCCGCCACCGTCACCCCATCCGCCAGAAACGTCGCGGGACCGATCAGAACCGGCCCGAGCAAGCGCGTCCCCAGCGGACAGGTCGCCGTCCGGTGCACCCGGCTTTGCAGGTGCCGCGCGTACTCCACTTCTGGAAGATTCAGGTGCCATCCGCACTCCAGCAGATGGGCATTGGCGAACAGATAAGACTGGGCGTTGCCAACGGTCAGGCAGGGCCTCTCTCGCATGTCGGCTTCCACCCGAGCTCCGCACGCCTGTAGTCCGGGAATCAGGCTCTCCTCGATGCCGCAACAGCCGGCCTCGGGCACCTCATCAAAGGCTTCACGCTCCAGCACATAGATGCCCGATGAGATGAACCCCCGGCCCACACTGTCTCCGTCTCGACTCAACACAAACGTCAACAGGGCCTCCGCTCGGCCATGCCCCTCCAACAACCCGTTCAGTTCGAATTGCGGTATACACGATTCCTCAACCACCACGAACCGCTTCGCGCCACTTTCGCTCGCCGCGTCCCGCACGCATCCGGCCGACCCGCGGGGAAGCTCATTCTGGTAGTAGTCCAGCCGCACTCCGGCGTCACTCCCATCATCGAGACACTCCATCAGCAGATGCATCTCGCGACCGGCGCAGATCGTCGCTTCGGCAACGCCCCCCTCCGCCAGCCACCGCAGGATGTGCCAGATCAGGGGGCGGTGGATGATCGGATACAGCGAAGGCGGCAGCACCGCGTGCCAGGAGCATCGCGATCCTCCAGCCATCACGATCGCCTTGACATCGCCCCGCATTGTGACCCCTTGCGGCCCATCCCGTTCAGACCAAATACGTGACCAAGGCACAGAGCATCAGCAGCGCCCCACCAGCCTGGAAGCGCCGCGCCGCTCCACTCGAAGTCTGATACGCTCTGCCGCGTCTACTCCGCAGGCTCCAGCAAATCCGCCTCGATCTCCACCAGAGCGCCCTGGCCCAGCATGCTGACCTCCAACACCAGACGTGCCCGCCTGCCCCGACTGACCACCACCCCTTCCAGCCCCTTCAGTGACCCCGAGGCGATACGGCACCTCCGGCCGACCGCCGCGTGACGGTACAACTCTACCGGAGTCCGCGATGCCAGAGCCTGTTCAATCCCCGCGAGTTCCGAAACGAAACGATCCTGCTCGGCCACCGGGATCACCTGGCAGAGGCGGTTGGTCCCCAACGCCATCTGGCGAACCGTCTCATCGCCGCAGAAGAAGATATACGACGGAAACAGTGGAAGAAGAGACCGCCTTCTCTTCCCGCTGGAGATGTGTGTCTTCCAGATCATCGGCAGAAAATAGCCGATCCCGCGCTCCTCGAACTCCCACGCCGACGCCTTCTCGCATCGCGACCTGGTGTGGCCCACCCACCATCGACCGTCCAAGTCCACAACCCTATGAACTCCAAGACCCAGTACTGGTGGGTTGTCCGCGCGCCTGGCGATTACCGCCATGTCAAACCCCCTGCCTCCGCACAAACCCCGTCCCCCTCGCTGTCCCCGCGACCGTGACAGACGGCGATGCAGACTCCTCGTCGATGAACTGGAATCTCCGAGACATGGAGCGCCGGCAGAAGTGCCTCATCCGCTTCTGCGCAAGCGGCCGTCCATGCCCGCAAACCCCCTATCGACGAAGGCGTGTCCTGAGGCAATCTCCGAACGAGGCGGCGTATGCGCAGCTTCAGGAACATTCGATCCGTGGCCGCCGTCCTGCCCCCGCGATCTCATCCAGAGCATATGCCTCACACCCCCATGCCGGAAACATGCTTCGGATAATACACAACGTCACGGCCCGAGTCAAGCTCCATCACGACAAATTCGGATCGACAACAACACACGGCATCTTGCACAGAGCTTTGTGAAGGCCGGATGGTACAGGAACCTGTAACATGATGTCTACGAGACAAGACATTGGAGCACTGGAGTACATCTCCACCCAGAACAACCGAAGAACGGATTCCTCATGGCGTCCACCGCTTTGCGAAGGCTGATTTCACAGGCCTGCCAGACGACGGTGAGCGACCCACCCCTGACATCCTTTGGGCAACAGCCGACAACACCCCATCCGAGAATGGCGAGGCGAACGACCCGCAACCATACGATCCTCGGTCTGGCCAACATCCTGTGCAGGCTCGGTCGTTGGCCTGCGTCGTTGGGCGCCGCCGCCGGCAGTTCGCCATGCTGGCCTCATTGCTCCCCCGTTCTTGCCTGGAACGAAACAGCCTCGCCGCAACGCCCAAGCGCATCCCGACTCCTGGCCCCCTCCCAAGGCACCGATCAACCGCCCCCGGCGGCCCGATCAGCAACAGGTCCCGAAGGCCGCCCGGGGACGACGGGCCAGCAGCCGTTGATGGCGGACGATCATCCGTTCGACGCCAATCCGGTCCGTTTCTCCCAGCGGATCGCTCACCGTCCCGCCATGCAGCCGGTGGAATCCCCTCGGCTTGGCACAGGCGGTTCAAGGGCATCTGGCCGGTCCTTCGCGATCTGAGGCCAGTTGGGCCGCCTGGCTCCCTTTCCCGTCCACAGTTCCCAGGATCGAGGATCTGCAAGGAACGGAGACGATTGGTCGGCAAACGGACAGCGAGTTCTCACAAATCCCGGTGTCGTCAAGGGTTATCAGAACCCGGGTTGTGAGGGACTTCCGGGGGATGGACGGCGGAGACGGGAGGTTGATGCACAATCCCCAATCGCACCTCCAGAGATCTCCAGCGGCAGGGAGAGAAACCGTTGCGGAATATTCCAGACCGGATAGAATGAGGGGTAGGGGTACTGTTGCAGGCAACAGGATCTTTCTCGGCGCAAGGCTCTCAGGCTCCTTGACAACCGGTGCCGGCTGATGTTGTGGCCCGGCGCGGGCAGCATCTGATGACGCTCCGCATGGCGAGCATGACCCAGAGACGGGCTCAAGGGGGTTCTCGTGTTGCCTGATCGTTCAGGAGACAGATCATGAAGCAGCGAAGTCCTCTCTCGCGTATCTCGGCTTCGAGAGCGAGTTTGACGGCACCGTGGTCTTGTCCGAGAACCAACCCCCCGCTGCGGGCTACGGCTGGAGTATCGTGGACGTGTGCCGACTTCACGAGGTGAACGACACCGTCAGTATCGAGGCGGGCGATGGAAACCGCGTTCAGTTCACAGCCGAGACCGACGGCGCCTACACCCCCTCGGTCGGCGATTTCTCACGATTGTCCAAGGCCGGCAACGGCACCTTCACGTGGACCCAGGCGGACATGTTCATAAGGGTGTTCGACGCAAACGGCAGACAGACCAGCGTCTCCGACCCGATCGGCAACACAACGACGATGACCTACGACGCCAACGGCGAACTCCTGACCGTCACCGATCCCGTCGGCAAGGTCACGACGTTTACCTACAACGACTCCAGTCGGTTCACGTCGATCGCCGATCCGTTCGGCCGCAAGACGACATTCGAGACGGACGCACACGGAGACCTGACGAAGATCACCAATCCTGACGGGACGGCACGGACGTTTACATACGATGCTCAGCATCGCATGACCCAACAGACCGACGCCGCCGGCAACCAGACGCAATACACCTACAACGCGTCGAACCAGATCACCCGCGTCGACCGCGCGGACGGCTCGAACACTCTCTACAACACGGAAACCGCACAAAACCTGATCAACAATCTTCCCTCCGGCTCCGCTACCGAATCCAATCCCCTCTCACTGGCCGACAGGACCGCGCCCTCCTATACCGATGGCGCCGGAAACACCTACACGTTTGCAACCAACCCGTTCGGCACGCGGACCTCGATTACCGATCCCATGGGGCGCACCACCGTCATGAACCGCAACGGCGACGATCAGGTCATCAGCCTGGTCACGCCCAGCGGGAACACCGTCTCTTATGAGTA
>JAAYCJ010000166.1 GCA_012729815.1 Phycisphaerae bacterium
AGGTGCGGCAAAAGCTGGCCACGATCCGGGCACCGATCAAGGTCGCGGTCATGGGATGCGTGGTGAATGGCCCCGGCGAGGCGGAGGGTGCGGACGTGGCCGTGTTCGCGGGGAAGGGGCGAGGCGTCATTTATGTGCAGGGCGAGCAGGTGCGCACGGTGACCGAGGCCGAGATGCTGGACGCCTTGTACGAGGAGGCGGTGGCGTTTGCCGAACGGGTCAAGCGAGGCGAAGCCCGGTTAAGCGGCGATGAGGTGGCGATCAACCCGCCGAAAGCAAAGCCGCGACCGTAGGCAGGCGGAAGCTCTGCCCGGCACGCGATCCCCCGCAGTCGCGGCTCTGTTCACGGCTTTGTTTGCGGCCATGTTCACGACTCAGTTCGCGGCTTTGTTCGCGACTTCGCCCGGGACACCGCTGCGGACGTTTCTCGCTGTTGACCCTTCTCGGCGAGGTCTCTATCTTCGGCGTCATGCTATGGATATCGCGAACGCCAGCGCTGCTTGAGGGACACCGGTTGACACGGACAGGAAGCTCCGCACGATGCTGCATGGTTTGGGCGATGACATGGGTCGGTGCGACGGTCCTGGGCGGCTGCAACGCGCAGGACTGGCGCTTGGGCTTTGAGCAACCCGCCGCGAGCCAACCCTACGACCCGGCATTGCCGCCGACCACCGATCGGCTGATGGCCGCCTACCCGGATCTGGAAAGCCGTCGGTTCCAGGTGCTCGCGGACTTCGAGGAACCCGAGCAAGCCACGTTGTTCCGAAGAGAATCCACCGGCCGATCCGACCCTCTGGTTCTCTCGACGGAACGAGCCCGCCCGGAAACCGGAGTGGGATCGCTGAAAATGGCCCTGATGAGTTCGGCCGAGCAGATCGTCGCGTCAGACTCGCCCGAAAGCCGCTGGTCGCTCTATCGAGACTGGTCGCCCTATCACCTCCTGTTGATGAACGTGTACAGCCCTCGCGATCTGGGCGGCTTCACCTTCTCCGTACGCAGCGGGACCGACCAACCGATGCGGTATCGCCACCCCAGGGTATTCCTCCGGCCGGGCTGGAACCTCATCCGCGTCGATCTGGCGGACATGGCGGACGACATCAACTTGGCGGACGTTCGCGAGATGCGTTTCTGGAGCGAGCCGCTGGACACGCCCATCGAGCTGTACCTGGACGACCTGATCCTGGTGAATAACGAGAAACTGCTGTTCGGCGAACCGCACCCGGAGCGGGGCGATCTGTACGTCAAGGCGATGGGGCGCCGACTGGTGGTTGGCGCGGAGGAACGATTCGAGTTGGTGTTCCACCGCGGGCAAATCGTGCAATGGTTCGACCTGTCGCATGACGCGGCTCGGCTTCGCAACCTGGTCGGGCGGGGCTCGCTCGGACCTTCACCCGTGGTGCTGTCCGGCGACTCAGAGCCGATCGTGCGGCCGGACGACATGGGGCAGTGGTCAGGCCTGGGCATCGCGGCGGAGTCACACCAGAAGCTGATTGAGGCCCTGCCCGTACGAGTGGTAGTGCAGGGCGAACGACGGTTTGGATCACTGGATCAAGCACTCGCTGACAAGGGGCCGGACCACCGGTGGACCTATTCGATCTACCCGGATGGTCGGGTATACCTGGCCTGCACTGGGACAGCCCGATCGCCGACTTTCACACCTCCCGCGATGGGTGTGGTCTTCAGTTGCGATCGCGACTTGGGATTCAATCGGCAACTGGTGGAGCAGGTGCCGGTGACGGCAGGTGAATCGTTGGCCA
>JAAYCJ010000167.1 GCA_012729815.1 Phycisphaerae bacterium
CGACCGATTTCGCAACGGCGATGAAGGCGGCCTATCTGGGATACAAAGCGGGCAATCCCGACGCCGACGTGCTGGTCGGGTCGGACTGCATTCCCAACGTCTCGCCGTTTGTGGTCTTGTTGATGGAAAACGGCGTGGGCGACTACTTCGACGTCTACAACTTCCACCTGTACTCGACCACGGACCGGTACGCAGCGGTGACGGCGGGCAAGCGCGGGCTGCTGGAGCGGTACGGCGTGGGGCACAAGCCGATCTGGGTCACCGAGAGCGGACTGGCCCACGAGGATACGGGCAGGGCTTCGCCGCTGGCCGTCGGCAGTTCACGGCGCGAGCACGACGACGAGCAGGAGCGGATGCAGGCTGAACACCTGGTCAAGTCGCAGATCGTCTTCCAGTCGGAAGGGGTCGAGCGGGACTTCTTTTTCCTCTTCAAACCCTACAACGAGTACGGCAACGGCAAGGTCTGGGGCATCTTCCGGTGGGACTGGACGCCCAAGCCGGCCTACTCAGCCCTCTCGAACCTGATCGCCCAGTTGGGCGACTGCCGGTATCTGGGGCGGATGGACCTGGGCGGAAAGATCGAGGGTTACCTGTTCGAGACGCCAGCCGCCGCGCAGGTGCTGGTGCACTGGAGCGCCGACGGGACGAACCAGACGTTTGAACTTGCCGGACAACAGGGCGAACTGACCGCGGCCGATCTGATAGGCGCTGAGAGTCAGGTCCGCGGGCCTGCGTTCTCTTCGGGCCGCTACCCGGTCTATCTTCGCGGGCTGTCGGGCCTGCGGGCCGAGTCGCAGCCGGAGTCGCCGCCCGCCGCTACGGCGTCGCCGAAGGACCTGACCGTGGTGATGCGGATTTTACTGGGCGAAGGGTTCGGTCCGGTCGGCAATCCGGCTGCGCCGGTCGAGGCGGAAGAGACCCACGCCGTGCTGGAGATATTCAACTTTTCCGATCGGGCGAAAGAGGGCCGGATCGAAAGCGTCGGAACCGCCTACCAGATCGCCGGCCTGCCGGAACGGATCGCCGTGGCGGCGATGGCCAAGACCGCGGTGCCGCTGGTCATTCGTTTCCACGCCGACCAGGTGCCGACCGGTCTGGTGAATCTCAAGCTGGAGGGACGCTTCGAGGGCCAGACGATCTCTCCGCTGTGCGCGCGGTTCAAGCTGCCCAACGTTGACCTGGCGGCGTTCCTGGAAGCCGTGCCGCTGCCCGCCGAGGACGCTTCGCGCTGGCGGGCCAACAGTTCCGGAACGATGGAGATCACCAGCGATCCGGAGCAGCAGGCGGTCCGGTTCCACGTCCAATTCGGCGAGAGCGGCGACCGGTGGGTGTATCCGGAGTTTCCGCTTCGCTGGCCGCAGGAGTCGCTGATGGGGGCGGCGGGGATCGGGTTCGAGATCAAAGCCGACACCGAGGTGGGCCGCGGCCTGGTGATGGCCGTCCTGGACAACGTGCCCGAGGTCGGGCCACGCTACGACTTTGTCTACCGTCAGACCACCGAATGGCAAAAGGTACAGATCCTGTTCGAATCCGACGCGGGTCCGGAGTTCGACCCGGCCTCGGTCCGAATGCTGCGGATCGGGGCCAACCCGACCGTGGACGGCTACACCTACTGGATCCGCAACGTGCGGCTGTACTACCGCAAATAGGGATGCAAACCGGAGAGACGGACATGCAACCGACGAAAGAGCGCCAAGGCGTTTACCCTGATCGAGCTTCTGGTCGTGGTCGCCATCATCGCGGTGCTCGTGGCGATGCTGCTGCCGGCCCTGAACGCCGCCCGCGAACATGCGCGGAACGTGGTCTGCAAGTCGAACATGCGGCAGATGGGAGTGTGCCTCGGCCTCTATCTCGGCGAGAACCACGGGCTGATGCCGCCAAGCTGGATGCCGTGGAACGGCGACCGGCACACCAACAACTTCATGGCCCTGCTCGCCCAGTACGTCAACGGCGGCGAGGCGAGGGTCGATACCTACTATCTGGACGGGCAGGCGGCCCGGATGTGGATGTGCCCTTCGTTCCGCAAGAATCCCGCTGATCCGGATCACTGGGAGTACCAGTACCAGATGAGCTACCACATGTCGTGGCGGGTGGATCCGCCGGTCGCGGCGTGGCCGACGTTTCCCCGCGTCCAGTCGCTGCAGCATGACTTGATCACGGACCCGCACGATAAGATCGTGATCGCCGAGGGCTACCCGTGGCACGTCGAGTTTCATACCGGCACCATGGACTACGTGCAGAACGGATGCCGCCACTTCGGCTATGGAAACGACGTGATGGCCGGGTTCAACGTGGACTACGATCGGCCGACCGCCGATTGGACGTGGATCGAGCGGCATCCGAACATCATGCCGTATTGATACGACCAGACGGTCGCCGATAGAATAAGGAGATGCCCATGCGGATGCACGAGCGCCAACGTCGGGTTTTCACGCTGATCGAACTGCTGGTGGTGGTGGCGATCATCGCGGTGCTGGTCTCGCTGCTGCTACCGGCGCTGGCGGCGGTCAGGGAGCGGGCCAAGCGGCTGACCTGCACGGCCAATCTGCGGACGATCCACAGCGGCTTTAGCCTCTACGCCCGCGACCATGCCGATTTTCTGCCCGACATGTACGTGGACGGCCAGCACGACCCGAATCTCAACAACTACATCTGTTTCCTCTGGCCGTACGTCTACGCCGACCGTCCGTTCGCGCCCGGCGATCCCAACTTTTACGAGCGAATCACCGGCAGCGCATTCCGCTGCCCGACCAATCCGGCGTACCGCACCACGCAGGCGGGTTTCGCCAGTTTCGCCGCCAACGAGCACCTGACCTTCATGAGCCTCGACCGGATCGCCAATCCGAGCCGCAAGCTGCTCTGCGCGGACGGCGGAAGCGACACCTATGACGAGGTCTACTGGGGCAACGTGATCTTCCTGTACATCCCGACGGCTGGGCGGGTGATCAATATCACGTATCGGCACAACAACGATGCCAACGCGGCCTGCGTCGACGGGCACGTTTCGGAGGTGCCCATCGCCGATGCCTACGCTTTGCACGGTTCGAGAGTCTTCGCTGACGACTGATCCGCCATGAACGAGCCCATTCGACCCGAGATTCACTATCGGATTCCCGGTTTCTACACGCAGGACCAGTGGTTCTTTCGCTGCGGGCGGTGCGTGTATTTCTACCACCTGCTGGCCCCGCTGTCGGCTGGGGATTCGGGGCGATGGGGTCGCGAGGTGGTCGGCGTCTCGCGTTCGCAGGATCTGGTGAGTTGGGAATACCTGGGCGTGGCGCTCGGGCCGTCCGACGATCCCGAGGCCTTCGACAGCCGCAACATCGCCACCGGCACGACGCTGGAGTGGAACGGGCGGTTCTACATGCTCTACTGCGCGGGCAGCCTGAACGCCGATAATCCCGGCGGGATCGGTCTGGCCGCAAGCGACGATCTGGTGAACTGGCGGCGGGTGAGCCGCGAGCCGGTCCTTCGGCCGGACCGGCGGTGGTACGCCCATTCGCCGAACGCGGATGCGCATTACTGCTGGGCCGATCCGTTCGTGTTTTGGCACGAGCAGGATCGGTGTTTCCACATGCTGATCACCGGCCGGATGCGCGAAGGTCCGATCGACGAGCGCGGCTGCGTGGCGCTGGCCCGATCGAGTGATCTGCTGAATTGGGAAATGCAGCTTCCGCTGGTGTCGCCCGGGCTGTTCGACCGGATGGAAGTGCCTTCGCTGTGGGCCCGCGGCGGCCGGTGGTATCTGATGTTCTGCGCCCACGGCGGGATTCAGTCGCCGCGATTCCGGCGGGAGTATCCATCGGTTCCGGATGCGGCGGCGTACGTGTACACGGCGGATGACCTTCGCGGGCCGTACGAGTTGCGCGGGCGATGGTGGGTGCTTCCGGCCAGCGGCTGCTATACCGCCCGCGTGATCACCGAGACCGAAGGCATTCCGGAATTCGACGGCCGGCACGCCCTGATGACCTGGCAGAGCGAATCGGAGGAGGGCCGTGGTATCGTTCGCACCGGGGCCACTCGGCCGTGGATGGTGGAGTACCTGGACGAAGGCGGTTTTGTGTTGGATCGACGGTTGTGAGACCGGATCGGACGAATGCAGGAGATGCGAGTGATGACGTGTGGCCGAGTACTGGTGTGTCTGTTGGTATTGATGGCGGCGGGTCAGGCCGTTTGCGGCGAGGTGATCGACGGCTGGACGCTGCATCCGGATAACGCCGCCGATCCGTTGACCTTCGCGCACAGCGGCAAGACGCTTCACGTGCTCCAGAGCCTTGGCCCGGTGTTCGTCGTCGGCGACAGCCAGATCGGGCCGGAGGACTACGAGACGAGCGTGATTTCCGTGCGGGAGCAGGACGGCTGGACGGTCATGCGGTGCCGCGCCGCGGCTGAGGACCTGGCGGGCGACTACACGCTGAAGCTCAAAAAATGCGACGACGGCGCGGTGGAACTCGTGGTCGAAGGCGCAGCCGACGCGGCGGGCTTCCAGTGCGGCAACATCGGCGGGACCGATGCGCCGTTCAAGCAGTTCTACGTGGGTCAGCGGGATATGGAGGTCCACGAGGGCAACGACGGCTGGGCGCCGTTTATCTACTGGCCGGACGGCAAGCTCTATTTCCACGCTCACCTGGACCTGGACGTCTCGCACAGCGCGGGCTACAGCCATCGGGCGATGCCCAAGCAGCATTTTCTCGTGAAGAACCCGCCGATCAGCAGCGACACCGGCTATGCCGTGCTGACCGACGGTTCCCGGCCGAGCCTCCACGAACGCTACGTCATTCGCGCCGCGACCAACACGTGGGAGACCCTCGGCCCGGTGACCAACCAG
Source organism: Phycisphaerae bacterium (assembly GCA_012729815.1). Lineage (NCBI taxonomy): Bacteria > Pseudomonadati > Planctomycetota > Phycisphaerae > Phycisphaerae bacterium. The sequence goes on from JAAYCJ010000167.1 coordinate 4,829, forward strand.
CCCAGCGAATACCGTCAGGAACTGGCCGGGATGATCTTCAACGACGTCTGGGACATTCCGCACGACGCGAATCTGTTCTACGTGCGGTGGCTCAAGGAGGCGACGGCCGGCGTCGTGAAGTTCTACACCGTGATCGAGCAGTGGGGTTTCGGCGGGTTCGACGACACGCTGCCCGATCTGTATCGCGAGCCGGATCTGGTTGATCCGGCGCCGCCGTTCGGGACCGGACAGCAGCTCAAGGAACTGGTCGATCTGGCCAACACGATGGGCCGGACCGCGCTTCGGACCAACTACATGCTGGTCCGGCCGGACACCTCGCCGTCGGTCAACGAGGGGCTGGTCAAGCTCGCCCTGGGCGGCGACGGCAATCCCAAATGGCACAGCAATTTCAGCACGGTCTTGCCCCTGGTCGAGCGGCAGGACCGCGCCTTCCACAAACACTACGGCACCACCGCGGCGTTCTCGGACCAGCTCTCAAGCGGCGGGTACAGCGGGCTGTACGTCAACTACGACGCCGGCGAGCAGGGCGCCGGAATGGTCTGCACGGCCCGCCAACGGCTGCGGGAGATCTGCCGGCTGATGAAGGAAATCCACCAGGGTCCGCTGGGCAGCGAGTCGTACATCGCCGACTTCCAGTTCGGAAAGTACATGGACACGGGCGATTTTACGGTGTTCGCGGGCGACCGGCGGTCCGATTTCACGCCCGAGGAAAAACTCCGCCGCGTCCACGAGCTGACCACGGTGCACTCGATGGGGCTGGGATACCGGCACTTCTTCGCCCCGCACGAGGAAAACTGGATGGGTCGCGGCTTCGAGAGCTACTTCAACGACGACGAGAAGGTTGACAGCTACCGGGCGTGTGAGGTGCTCTACGGCAACGGCGGATACCTGTTCTACTACGCCGGCATGCGGCTGGTGCACGCCCTGACCGAGTGCTTCACGGTCGGCGTGGCCCAGCGGCACTATGCCCTTCAGCCGGTCGATTTCGTCAAGTACGGCAAGCGCAGCGTGTGGAAGACGCTCGATCAGCTCATCGAGAATCCGAAGATCGACTCGCGTGAGGCACTGCTCTCGTGGTTCCGGCGGTTTCACGTGCGCTACGCCAACGGCTGCCACGTCTACGTCAATCGCGACGACCAGGTGCTGACCGTGGCCGCCTCCGGCAACCGCACGTTCAAGCTCCCGCAAAACGGCTGGCTGGTCTATACCGAGGACGGCAACCTGACCGCCTACACCGCGTTGGAGGCTGATCCGTTCTTCCCGTCGCGGCAGGTCCGCGTCGATTTCTGCGAGGACAAGGCCCGCGGCATCCGCTACGTCAATCCGCGAACCGCTGCGCGGTTCATGGACGCCGCCAAGCCGACGGTCTGGCTGAACGGCAAAGTCCACCTGGTCCTGGACGAACCGAACCTGCGCTTCGGCGAACTGCTGCAGCGACAGCACGCGGCCACCGCTCCAGCCGAATAGCCGCTGCGGGTCGGGCGATTCCCTGATCGGGCTATCGTGCTTTGCCCCGATGGCGGCGGACCGGAGGTTCTCATATCATTGGTTGTCAACTCGAACTGGTGTGGGGGAACGATCATGGCCAAAACGGTCTTCGGCATCGCCGCCAGTCACGATCAGGCTCAGGCAATCCTGATCCGCCTGCGAGAGGCCGGCCTCCCGCCGGATGACGTGTCGGTGATCGTGCCGGACGATCGGCGGGGCAAGGTCGGCTACGAAGATGGGGCTCGGTCGGAGCCCGGTGTGGCCGGAGCGGGCGCCGGAGCGGCGCTGGGCAGCGTGTTGGGTTGGCTGGCCGGAGTCGGCGCGCTGGTCATTCCGGGCCTCGGACCGTTCGTCGCAGCCGGGCCGATCATGGCGGCGCTGGGCGGGGCGGCGATGGGCGCAGCGGTCGGCGGGCTGGTCGGCGCGCTCGTCGGCATGGGACTTCCCGAAGAGCAGGCCCGCGCCTACGAGGCCCGCGTCAAGGAAGGCGACGTTCTGCTCTCAATACGCGCCGCCTCCGACGCCGAAGCGGCCAAGGCGGCTGAAATCCTCGAACTCAACGACGCCGCCGACGTGGTCACGGTCAGCGACACGCCGGTCTAGGGTCGCGCGATCGAGTGTGCTCTGTCATCCGCAGTGGACGCATCCGTGCAGGTCGCGTCCCGCGGCCAGCGCCGTCTCAGCCGTCTCAGCCGTCTCGCGATCCAGGCCCAGCAGCTTGATTCCCCTGTCGACCGTGTGGCGGAAGATGGTTTCCATGTCGTTAAGGTGCGGCTGGCTCATCTGCACGGCGTACAGGCCCTCGATCCGCGTGAGCCGCCCGATGAAGTGGTCGCCGCGGCCGCAGAAGTGGTCCGACCCGCCGCCGAACTCGTCGAGCACCCGCCGGTTGTACGGCCGGATGAATTCGTCGAACATCTCCGGCGAAAGGTTCATCGCCGAGTCGTCGCGGAGCATGATGGTTCCCCGCTGCATCAATCCCCAATGGCACGTGTAGGGCTGCGGCTGCGGGGCGATCGTCAGCCACTCGCGCAGGAAGCGGATGTACGTTCGCGTCACCAGGTCGAGCAGCGCGTGGATCATCGCGGGCCTCTCATAGAGATCGACGAACAGCCCGCTGCCCCACAGCAGCTCGCAAACGTCCATCGGCCCCTGGAGGTCCGGATGGTAGTGATGCACGTACCGCCCGATCTTCGGATACCACCGGCGGATCTCCTCGAACACGTGCGCCATCTCCAACGTCCGTCCGCCGAAGCCGCCGTGCGGGTCCGGATCGCCGCGGTCGAGGATCGCCTGGATGCCTTCGATCGTTCCCACCGGGCGGCTGGTCGGCAGCGTGTCGGTCTCCTCCGGCATGATGAACATCTCGACGCCGAAGACCGACGGCAGGATGCCCGTTCCATAGTTGCTCCGGACGGCCAGCAGATGTCCTCCGCCCGCAGCCAACTGCTCCGAGCACATCCGCAACTGGTGCAGGGCCATCAGCTCGAAGTCCTCAATGGCCTCGTTGAGCCGCACCGCCGGCCATTCGAGTCCCGGCGGCGCGGTCCTCGAACGTCGCGGTGAAAAAATCCCATCGTCGAACCGGCCCTCCCAAAAATCGGTCCACCGCCCGACCAGATCGTCCTCGACCGCTGCGTCGATCCGCCGCTCCAGGTCGTCCAGGTACTTCCCAAGCCGCTGCGAAATCATCCGTTCACCTCAC
>JAAYCJ010000168.1 GCA_012729815.1 Phycisphaerae bacterium
CGCACAGCGGCAGTGACGCAAACGCGGGCCGGCGGCTCTATCGGAAAGGTCATAGAACGATGATACGTCTCGGTGTGGTCGGACACGGCGGTCGAATCAGCAGCGTCATCAGCCATTGCCTGAGGGCGGTGGAACCGGATATCCGCGTCGTGGGAATCGTCGATCCCGACGAGCAGGGCGCGCGGTCGCGCCTGGCCGACTGCGACCAACAGGACGTGGTGTTCTACAAGAACCTGGCCCAGATGGTCTCGAAGGCCAAACTCGACGGCCTGTGCATCGGCACCCGCTGCCATCAGCACACGCCCTACGCCATCGAAGCAGCCAAATACGACCTGCCGCTCTACCTGGAAAAACCGGTCGCGATCAACATGAAGCAGGCGACCGCCCTCGAAAAGGCATTCGAGAAATCCAGGTGCCAGGTGGTGGTCAGCTTCCCGCTGCGGGTCTCGCCCCTGTGCCTGATGGCCCGCCAGTTGATCGAGGAAGGCGCGGTCGGCTCGCCCGAGCACATCCTCGGCGTCAACTACGTGCCCTACGGAACCGTCTACTTCGACAATGCCTACCGCGACTTCGCCATGACCCAGGGCTTGTTCCTCCAGAAGGCGACGCACGATCTGGACTACATGAGCTTCCTGATGGGCTCGAACATCGTGCGCGTCGGCGCGATGGCCACCTGGGGCCGCGTGTTCGGCGGCCGAAAGAAAGCCAACCTCAGATGCAGCCAATGCCCCGAAGCCGAAAGCTGCCTCGAGAGCCCGCAAAACCGCAAGTACAACTACTCCGGCGGCGACCCGAACGACCATCCGTGCGTCTTCGGCCGCGACATCGGCACGCCGCCGAACATGAACGAGGACTCCTCGAGCACGATCATGGAGTTCGCCTCCGGCGTCCACGGCGCCTACACCCAGGTCTTCTTCAGCCGCCGCGACGCCCAGACCCGCGGCGCGACGGTCAGCGGCTATCACGGAACCGTCCGCTTCGACTGGTACGCCAACGAACTCGTCCGCGTCCGCCACCACGCCCCGTTCACCGACACCATCAAAGCCGGTTCCGGCATGAGCCACTTCGGCGGCGATCTGGAACTCGCCCGCGACTTTGTCGGCCTCATCCAGGGCAAGGCCAAATCGCGAACCACCGTGCAAATGGGCATCCAAAGCGCCTACGTCTGCCTCGCCTGCAAGGAATCAGCCGAAAAGGGACGATTCGTAAACGTCCGCCAGGTCGGGCAGTAACGGAACCGCGCGCCTGCCTGTCCCGCTGCGCCTCCGTCGGCGAAACGGCCGACCTAGCCGAGCACGCTGCGCCACGACACCGCGCATCCAACGAGACACTCAGCGGTCCCAGACCCCAAAATTGGCTGGGTCGCCGGCGTTGCCCAACTCATCGAAGTAGGAAACCGGCTCCAGAATATCGCGGCTGCACGTCACCGACGAGGCGTGCCCGTCGCACCAGAGGATATTGAGCACGCCCTCGCCCACCATCGACCGATTGCGATGACGGGCGTGCGCAAAACCGGTCCGGGCGAACCCGCTGTTGAGGGATGAGCCGCAGTAGTACCCCTCCTGTGTGCGAATGGCGTCGGAAACCAACAGCGTCTCGGACGGATTGCTGATCTGATTGTCCTTGGCCGGCGGACCCGCATACGGCAGACCGTAGTAGACGCTGGTTCCCAGGTGCAGGTAGTTGTAGCCGTAGTGCATCCGGATCAACTCGCCGTGATCGAACAACTCCCATCCGCGCCACAGCCCGCCGTCAGCCGGAAAGCTGGCGCAGGCGAAAAAACTGCGATCGGGCACGTACTTGAGGCCGACGAACACGTAGTTCCACACGTGGAACGGCCAGGCCCGGTACCCGCTGGCGTACTCCTCGTCGACCGAGTACAGACGCGGATAAAACCCAGCGAACTCATTGCCGTATTGTCCAAACGCCACCCCGATCTGTTTGAGCTGCGTCAGGCAAACCACCGTCCGCGCCTGCTCGCGGGCCGTACTCAGAGCCGGAAGCAGCATGGCCACCAGCACCGCGATGATCGCAACCACCACCAGCAACTCGATCAACGTAAAAGAGGGTCTGGGGCTCTTCAGGCACATACTCATGGCGTAGCCTCCTTCGACTGGACGATGCGAATCAAACGGGGACACATGGGCGAAAGCTCGATCCGGGCTGGATCGACCGGCTCCTCCGCGATCAGATCGACCGCGGCTCCAGTCAGATCGAGACGCACGGTCTGAGCGCTGGTCAGGAAGTTGATCATCGGCACAATCATGGCCTCACCGTCCGAAACAACCCGATACTCAACGCCCCAAACCGGTCGATCGGTCAGGACGTCAACCAAAGGGGCGACGGCAACACCGGCGCTGTCCAGCAGCGACCGCAACTCGTCCGAAACCGCAGCGCATTCCGGCGGCAGCGCCAGTTCAGGCGACCCGGCCAGCGCACCCGGCAGCTCGCGCAGCCGATGGTATTGATCGAACCGCAGGCACTCCGAACCGATGCGAACGATCGTACCGCCACCGGCTGCGAACCGGGCCAGGGCCTCAACCGTCGCATCCTCGACGTGCCCGGTCTGCGGACAGAGAATCACCTTCAAACCGGCAGTATCGCCCTCGGCAAGCTGCCGCTCACTGACAAACCCCACCGGCTGACCGAGAAAGGTCAGTTGCATGTACGCCGCCGTAATCGCCTCGCCCGCCCCTTCGTCCCAGAACAGCGACGGGATCGCATACAGGATCGCCGCCCGCGGCCGCGCCGCATTCACCGCTGAGACCTCCGCCGCCAACCGGTTCAAATCCAGCATCGCCCGCCCGGCGGCGAACAGGTTGGCCGGACGCACGTAGATGCTGCCGTTGACCGCGAACGGAGTAATCCAGTTGGGCTCCTGCCACAGCCAGATCGCCGTCGCGTACTGGTGATGCAGACCGCCCTGGACGAGAACCGCGTGCGTGTGCTCCGGCGGAACGTGCGCCTCCGGAAACTGATCGGGGATCAGATGGTTCTCGGAGTTGTACACCGGTTTCCGCCCGAGGCCAAAAAGCAGATCATTCCATATCTGCTCGTGCTGCCATTCATAGACGAACGGCCCTTCCGGCGTCCAGTAGGCCGACGCGTCGTTGCCGCCGAGATCGGAAAACCGGCAGACCCGCTCGACGTCAATGCCCGTCTCCAGATACGCCCGCTCCAGAACCGGGATGATCTTCACGTGCGTCGGCACATCGGGCGCCAGCGACTTGGCCATCCCGTTGAGCCACTCGTGCCACCCGGTGAAATGCTCGCGATTGAACACCAGCCAATCGTAGTAGGCCCGGCGCGGGCCCACCCCGTTTGGATCGCCCACTTCCGGAACAGGAACCTCGTCGAAACTTCCGTACTCCGTGCCATAGAGGGCATTGAGCGCCGACACCTCGCCGTGCGCAGCCTCAAGAAACTCCATCCACCGCGGCCGGCTCTGCGCGTCGCGCCCGCTGTGGTCGTAGGCGGGTTCATTGTCGAGGCAAAAACCGAACAGTGCTGGCAAATCCCTCACGTGCGGAATGATCGTCTCGAACCAAAGCCGGATGATCCGCCTCGCCTCCGGATGATCGATGTTGTACTTGATGAACGACGGCCCGTCGATCCAGAAACCGCTCTGACCCTCGCCCGCCCACTCGGGCATGATGTGAGGAGCCAAAAGCAAATCCACCTTCATGCCGGCCCCCGCAGCCTTCGGCAGGAGACTGGTAAAAATATCCGCCCAGCGCAGCGACCCGTCCGGATGTAGGCTGCGGGGGTCGCGACCGACTTGGACGAGACTCGTCGCGAACGACGGCAGTTGCGTCAACTCGCGATCGACGGTGTTCAGATGGCCGTAACCGTAGAAGAAAAACGGCCGGCCGGCCTCGTCGACGATCTGCCCGTCGCGGATGGCGAACGTCGCGGGCGTCTCCGGTCTGGTAAACGGCTGAACCGCAGCGGCGGCCAGACGGTCGAGGCGGCGCTGCGCCCCATCGAGAACCCACCCGAGCTCCTCAATCTGCATCGCCGACCACTCCGGCGGCTGAGGATTGGCCGGATCGATCTGCGGAATCCGAGCCGCAAACCGCTCAACGATGGCCCGCGCAAGCTGCACGTATTCGTCCGAGGCTAACGTGGGATCGGACTTCAGCCGCCGATCGATTTCCGCCAGACGCTCCCTGGTCGGAGCAAGAGCCGCCGCCAACCGATCCTTCTCGTTGACGCGGGTAATGAACGCGGGAAGGACAAACCGGCTCGGACCACGGTCCAAACCCTCAAGAGTCAGACGAAAGTCCCCTTCGTCGGCAAGCTCCCCAGCGGGAAAGGTAAACGTGAACCGACGTACCGTACCAGCCTCCGCAGCGACAAACGCCTGCGGGCCTGACACGCGCCTCGGCTCTCCCTCCGCTGGAACCGCCACCAGAGCCACTTCCTCCGCGCAAGGCGCCTTGCACGCGTACTCAACAAACGCAACATTAACCGTCCGGTCGCGGTCATAGCGCCGCGCATCGGCCAGCAGTCGGGCAGCGGAGATCTGATCCGGCGTCACCAGGACCAGCCGGGCGAAGTGATCGGGATGCTTGCCACTGCCGATCCCGGGCGTCCACTCCACGTACCGCCGCTGCGTCGAACCTTGCCCGTCATTGACCAGAACGTTCACACCCAGGCACGTCGGCAGCTTGCTCGCCTCAAGCCCCAGATTGCTCCACGGCAGACAAACGCTCAGCCGCCAACCGCCCTCAATCCGCTGTCCCGATGCCTCAACCCCAGCCCACGAGAACTCCGCCGGACAGAACGCCGCCGTCAGCACCTCCCCTTCGCCAACCAGCGAAAACCCCAATTCAAAACAGCCGTCCGCGTACTTGCCCTTCGAAACCTCCGGATGCACGTCGAACGCGACCTGAACCGAGTCGCCGTTCCACATCTGCGGATTGACCCCCGCCGGACCGGGCGTCGGATCGACCACCGTGATCTCAAGCATCAGACCGCCTTCATCCCACGCCGCCCGCACGTCCGCGCCGAACGCCGCGTCGGACGGATGGCGAATCGAAACGACCGGCGAAGAACCCGGCGAATCCGATTTCAAAGCGGGACAGAACCGATCCGCCGCGCTCAGCAACTCACCCGCTGCGCACAAAGCGGGTATCCCAAACGGGACCATAACCAGCACAACCTGCCAAAATCTTCTCATCAACGTCGCCTCACAAATACCGCGGGTTCGGCTCGGCGCACGAATCCCGAACAACAAGCTGCGGTGTGATGCCTCGGGTTTGGATCGGCGTCTCATCCTCGATCTGACGGATCAACTGCGCGATCGTCTCCCGCGCGATCTCGCTCGCGTCGAACGACACCGACGTCAGCCGCGGCTGCCACAAGTCACACGCCGGAACGTCGTCGAACCCCGTCACCGACACGTCCTGCGGCGCACGACGCCCGCACCCCGCCAGCGTGCCGATCGCCTCGAACGCCATGTTGTCGTTCGAGGAAACGACGGCGCTGAACGCGACCTCACGCTCCAGAAGCTCCCGGCAGGCCGCCGCCCCGTAGCCCGGACCCTCGCCGCCCATCACCGTCAGCCGCGGATCGTCCGCCGTCCCCAACTCATACGCGCACCGCCGGTACGCCTCAAGCCGCTCCACACTCGTCCGATCGTCCTGCGGACCGGCGATAAACGCGATCCGACGATGACCCAGGCCGTGAAGGTACTCCATCACCAGCCGAATCCCCTGAGCGAAATCCACGCGAACCGGATTTGAATTGCAGCCGGGAACCGCGCGGAGCGGATGCGCCACCGGCATCCCAAGGTCGATCAACTCCCGAATCTGCTCGCCGCTGATCGACCGCGTGGTGATCACCATCCCGTCAACCCGCATCCGCCGAAACCGCCCCACGTACCGCTCCCCCTGCTCCCGAGAGCCTCCCGTAATCGCCGGCCAGACCTGATAACCGTACTCCCGCGCCTCAGCCTCCAGCCGCTCGGTCACGAACGCCGTGAACGGGTTGGTCAACGTGTCGGTCACAAACCCGATCACGTGAGTCCGGCCCCGGATCATGTTCCGCGCCCACTGGTTCGGCTCGTAGTGCAAAGCCTTGGCCACCTCGATGATCCGACGCCGAACCGGGTCGCTCACCGGACGCTTCCCCGAAAACGCCAGCGACACCGTCGCCGGTGACACCCCGCACCGACGCGCCACCTCCCGAATGCCCACCGTCTCGCGCTTCCCGGTTGTCATGATCGCCCTCAATAACGCGCAAAAGGTTTTAGATGATCGTTATTCTACCGGCAAAAGGTTTTGCGCGTCAAGAGCCGACCCGCCGAAACACAGAAACGGTCCCGACCCCAAAGACCGATAAGTTATTTGACCTTTCCCGCCCCGCACGTTAGCATGTTGGATTACGACAGGCTCAGGAATACCCCAGGTTCAGGAGATCCACAGTGATTGGAACGTATCAGACGGCGGCGAAGTGGCTGGCAACGATAACGCTCGGCATGGCGGTGGCGGTCACCCTGATCGGCTGCGGAACGAGTCCGACCATCGTCTTCGACCCGAACCTGATCGACCGGGTCTGGGTCCAGAACCCCGACCCTAACAACGAAGGCACCGAGTACTCCTTCGACGCCGACAACAACCTCCTGATGGTCAAGCTGGAACTGACCGACGCGGACGTCCAGCCGTTCGTGGACATGCTCCAGATCAAGAACGCCACCTACGACTACACCGGAACCGACGTGATGGTCGGCAAGGCCACCGAGATGGTCAAAATCAGCGGCACCTACGACGGCGTCGCGGGAACGCTCTCGCTTAACTACCAGTTGATCGACGGAACCATGACCGTCAACGCAAATGGCGAAGTGACCGTCACTTACCGACTCCAGATCAGCATGCCGGACCTCTCCTTCCGGGCCAACTACACCTTCCAGTATTCCGGTGACGCCGTTGAGGCCGGCGATCAGATCGACTACGAAACCATCGCCTACTCCGGCACGATCATCTTCCAGAGCCAACAGCAGAACGATCCCGGCGGCACCCAGGACACCACCGCGGTCTGGGAACTCAAGACCGGCGATCCGCTGACGTTCTAGAACCTGGCGCGGACTTTGACAACACCGGCGCTGCCGTGACGGGCGACCTGTTCGGCAGCGCCTTTTTGTTGCCGCGCAATTGATCGGAATCGAAAGGGGGTGCGCAATGATCCGAGCAGCCGTTTACGACAGCAAACCGTACACCCGGCAATTCTTCGACGAAACGCCTGGAAGCGACCAAGCCGACTGGCGATTCATCGAAGCCAAACTCGACCGCGACAGCGCCTGGTCGGCCAAGGACTGCCAGGCCGCCTGCGTCTTCGTCAACTGCGTCGCCAACCGGCCGGTGCTGGAAGTGCTGGCGCAACTGGGAGTTAGCCTGATCGCCCTGCGATCAGCCGGCTACAACAACGTCGATCTCGACGCCGCCAGAAACCTGGGCCTGGACGTCGTGCGGGTGCCCGCCTACTCGCCCGAGGCGGTGGCCGAGCACACCCTCGGCCTGCTGTTGGCCCTCAATCGCCGGATCCACCGCGCCTACAACCGCGTCCGCGAACAGAACTTCGCCCTGACCGGCCTGATGGGCTTCAACCTCGAAGGCAAGACGGTCGGCGTGATCGGAACCGGACGCATCGGCAAGACCTTCATCGAGCTGCTCTGCGGCTTTAAGGTCCGCGTGCTGGCCTACGACGTCAAACCGGACCAGCACTGGGCCGAAAAACGCGGCGTGCGATACGTGCCGCTCAATGAGCTGCTCAGCGGCTCCGACGTGATCAGCCTGCACGCCCCGCTGACCCCGGAAACCCACCACATCATCAACGCACAAACGATCGACCGCATGAAGAACGGGGCCTACCTGATCAACACCTCGCGAGGCAAGCTGATCGACACCACGCCGCTGATCGAGGCCCTCAAAAGCGGCAAACTCGGCGGCGTCGCCCTCGACGTCTACGAGGAAGAAGAAAACGTCTTCTCCCGCGACCTGTCCGACCAGGTGCTCCAGGACGACGAACTGGCCCGCCTCCTGACTTTCCCCAACGTCCTGATCACCGCCCACCAGGCGTTCTTCACCCGCGAAGCCCTCGCCCAGATCACCAGGACCACCGTGGACAACGTCCTGCGCTTCGCCTCGGACCAGCCCTACCTGGAAGGAACCGTCCTGGTCGAGGCCCAAAGCCAGGTGAGGGCATGAGCTTACAGAAAACCCGCCGACGGGGCCGATATATTGCTTAAACCCTCCTCGGCCTCTGCGGTATAATAGGCTGAATAAGTGCTGCTTATGGAGCGGGCGAAATCATGAAGAAACAAGGAAACGCCAGACACCACCGGAGCTTTACGCTGATTGAGCTCCTGGTCGTCATCGCGATCATGGCGCTGCTGATGGCGATCATCGTGCCGACCGTCGGCAAGGCCCGCGAGTCGGCCAGAAAGATGCTCTGCGGCACCAACCTGCGGTCGATCGGCCAAGCCATCCAGGCGTACCTGGGCGAAAACCACTCGTTCTATCCGCCGATGGCCCCGATGCCGACGATCGAGGCGGTGAGCAACCCCCTGAACCCGCGGCCGGCGATGTCGGAAATCCTCTCGCCCCACGTTTCGGGGCAGACCGAGGTCTTCCGATGCCCCTCCGACTCCATTCGCGATGCGGATATGGCGTCTGGGGCCGAACCGGAGACCGTCTACTACAAGTGGCAAGGCACCAGCTACGAGCCGCGTCCGGGTCTTTCGGTGGTCAGCACCGAGGGCTACTGGATGTTGAGCCAGGAGAACCGCGCCCTGTGGCAAAGCGAAATCGGCGAGCTGTCCGAGCTGATCGACAACGCCGCCCGGATCGAGCTGGTCCGCGAGTTCGAAGCGTTTCACGGGGAAACCAACGACGACGACATGAATTGGCAGGTGCTGTTCGCGGACTTCCACGTCGACGCCCTCGCGACGATGGATCAACCCTGACGCACCCGCGGGAGGTTTGCAGATATGGACCTGGCGACGATCTGGTTTCGACATGACCGGCTGATCAAGATCATTGCCGCCAACGTGGTGGGCCTGGCGGTGATCGCGGGCGGCGCGGCGCTGCTGTACCGCATCGCGGTGGGCCACGAAGTGCCCAATCCCGAGACCGCGACGCCGGAGCAGATGGTCGATTTCCTCTGCGAGAACAACATTGCCGGCGCCCTGCCCGCTCAGGACCGCCAGCCGTACATGCACAAGGTCATCGAGCAGTTCCGCCCGGTCGAGCGGCGGGTGCAATTCCTCGAGGAGATCAACCGCCGATCGGACATGGAGATATTGCGGCTTCAGAAGAACCTGACCAACGTCGCGATCGAACAGGCGGTGACTGACGCCCAGGAGTACGAACGGCTGACCAACGATCGGGAACGCCGCCAGTTCATCGAAAGCCGCATCAAGGAGTGGGACGATTTCCACAACATGGTCACCGGCAAGGACCTTGAAGGGACGTTGGGCAAGGAAAGGGCGGCCAAAATGGACGCCCGCGGATCGCGCCTCAGCCGGCACGTGCCGACCTCGCCGCAAGGGGCCTACAAGCGCTTCGTCCAGGAAACCAATCCCGGCGAACGGGCCAAGCTGGAAACGTACGTCAACGACGTTCAGAAGGTGGTCGAGCAGAAACGCAAACTGGCGCGGGGCGACTGAGGCGTCATGGGACAATCGGGTGATTCGGTGAGCGATCGGACGATGAGGATCTCAGTGATCGGCGACGGGGCGATGGCCACCGTCTGTTCCGTTCTGCTGCAGAAGGCCGGCCATCGGGTGACCCTCTGGTCGGCGTTCCCCGACTACGCCCGCCAGCTCGACCAGGAGCGGGAAAACGTCAAGTACCTGCCGGGCTTCAGCATCCCTCCGGAGGTGACGATCACCGCCGACGCGGAGCGGGCCTTCCGCTCGCCGCAGGTCGTGGTCAACGCCGTGCCCTGCCAGTACATGCGCCGCGTGTGGGAGAAGCTGGCCGCCTCAGCGGACCAATCGGCGCTGTACGTATCGGTGACCAAGGGCATCGAAAACGAGACGCTGCTTCGCCCGACGCAGATACTCCAGGAGCTGCTGGGAACGGTGCGGATGGCTGTGCTTTCCGGGCCGTCGATCGCCCGCGAGGTGGCCCGCGGATTGCCCGCGAGCCTGGTGGCGGCCTCGGACGACCTGGCCGACGCCCAGATCGTCCAGAAGCTCTTCTCGTCGGAACGCCTGCGGATCTACACGAACCGCGACGTGGTCGGCGTGGAACTGGCCGGAGCGATGAAGAACGTGATCGCCCTGGCCGCTGGCGTGATCGACGGGATCAACGCGGGCGACAACGCCAAAGCGGCGCTGCTGACCCGCGGACTGGTGGAGATCACCCGGCTGGGAGTCGCCCTGGGGGCGGGACAGCAGACCTTCTCGGGTCTGGCCGGATTGGGCGATCTGGTCACCACCTGCATCTCGCCTCACGGCCGCAACCGCACGTTGGGCGAACTGATCGGCAAGGGCATGACCCTCGAGCAGGCCTGCGGGACGATGAACTCGGTCGTCGAGGGCGTGGCCACCACCCGCAGCATGGTCGCCCTGGCCCGCCAACACCGGGTCGAAATGCCCATCACCGAAGCTGTGCACCGCGTGATCTTCGAGGGCCAGTCGCCCGGCCAGGCCATTACCGAACTGATGGTCCGCGAACCGAAGGGGGAATTCCAGAACCTTAGCGCCTGAGAGGCGAGGGGGCAACCGTGGACGATCTGCCGCTGCGAATCGGCGGAGCCGTGCTCGGATCGGCGGTCGGCGACGCGCTGGGCGCAGCCGTGGAAGGGCTCACCGCCGGCCAAATCGCTGAGCACTTCGGCCAACTTCGCGACTTTTCCCAGATCAAGGTATTCTACGACGAGATCAAGCACCGTCGCGACCTGGACGCCGCCCGCCGCGAACAGCACCTGATGCGCTGGCGTCAGCCGGGCCTCTACACCGACGACACGCAGCAGTCGCTGCTGGTAATCGAGGTGCTTTTGGAGACCGGGCGGGCCGACCGCCACGCCCTGGCCCAGCGGATTCGCCGGTGCCTCGAACACCGCTCGGATGAACTGCCCCTGGGCCCCTTCCGCGGCTACGGCGAGGGCTTTCGGCAAGTGGCGGCGAACCTGCTGCACGGCTGCGACGCCGATCGCTGCGCCGTCGACAGCGCGGGCAACGGAGCGGCCATGCGCATCGCCCCGGTCGGATTGTACTTCCACCACGACCCGCTCCTGGCCGGAATGGAGGCCTACGATCTGTCCAAGCTGACCCACGGCGATATCCGCGGACGCCTCTGCGCCTCAGCCGTCGCCATGGCGGCGGCACAACTCGTCGGAACCGACCGGTTGGAAAACCCGCAGCGGTTTCTGACGCAGTTGGGCGATCTGATCCACCGCCTCACGGAGAGCCTGCGATCGCGGCCGGAGGCCGTCTCGAGCCGCGACCGCACCAAGGCCAAACAGGTCATCGACGCCCTGGCCAACCTCGTCGAAGTCATCGAAGAAGGCTATCCCGTCGCCTCGGCGGCGGTCGCCGGCTTCGCCTCGCATATCGCGGGCCGGCGGACGCCGGCTGAAGACGCCTTCTGCCTCTGCTCGGTGCCTGTGGCCTTCTGGCACGTTCTCCACCACCGCGACTCGCTGGAGGAGGCCGTCGTCTCCGCGGTCAACGCCGGCGGCGACGCCGATACCATCGCCGCCATGACCGGCGGTCTGGCCGGCGCCCTGCACGGCCTGAGGGCCATTCCCGGCCAACTCCTGGCCGGACTGGCCAACCACCACCAGCTCGAACTCCGCGCCAGCGCCCTGGCCGGCGACGCCGGCGCCATCCGGCACTGGCAGGACTTTTGTCGGATGGAACTGGACCTGACCTTGCAGGAACGCCGTCGATGGGCTAGTATGATAGCCGAATTGGCGAACGTCTGACTGGATTTCCCGTGGTTGCACCGAGCTTCGATAAACGACGGCGGCTTGGCCTGACGACGAAGCTGACCAAGCTGGACTGGATCGTGTGGCGAGGCCACATGATCGCTGAGACTCAGCGGTTCATCGACGAGGGCCTGGCCCATCCCGAACGGGCGGTGGTCATTCCGACCATGCCCGTCGGGACCGGATGCTTTCCACGCTCCATGTCGGACTACTTCTGGCGGCGGGTGCTTGGAGATTGCTAGGGCCGCGCGAGCCGCGGGATTGCCCTTTTACAAACGGCTTTGACGTTGGTACTCTATGGGCTCAGATGGTAGTGCGAGCCTGTTTGGCGTCTGTTTTGACAAAGGAGTTGTCACGATGAACCAGAGATTTGCCTTCGTCCTGCGGGCCTCCGGGGCCCTGGCCTTGCTGCTGTTCCTGACCGGCGGGTGCGTCTCCCTCGACAAGTACCGTCAGCTCGAATTCGCCGAGCGCAACTGCCAGGCCGAGCGCGAGCGTCTCAGCGGCGAGTTGGCCACCTGCCAGGTCCAGAACCGCGACCTTCAGAACAAGATCGACGAGATACAAGCCGATCTAACGAACAAGAACCAGATGATCCGGGCCCTCCAGGGCGACGCCCAGACCGCCCAGCAGACCATGCAGCAAATGGTCAGCGCCTACGAGCAACTGGCCAACAGCATTCCCAGACCGGGCGCCACGGTGGCCCTGCCCGCTGAGCTGGATACCGCCCTCAAGGAATTCGCCGCCAAATATCCCGACATGGTCCAGTACGATTCCGAACGCGGCGTGGTCAAGTTCGGAACGGACCTGCTGTTCGACCTGGGCAGCGCCGACGTCCGCAGTGATAAGATGGACGAGCTGAGGGAGCTTGCCGGGATTATCACCTCGCCCGCCGCCCAGGGATTCGACGTGGTGGTGGTCGGCCACACCGACAATCTTCCGATCGTCAAGGCGGCGACCAAGGCCAAATTCCCGACCAACTGGCACCTTTCGGCCGCCCGGGCGATCGGCGTGATGGACGAACTGACCAACGGCGGCGTCAGCTCGGAACGCGTCGGCATCATGGGCTACGGTGAGTTCCGGCCGGCCGTGCCGAACACGAGTTCCGAGAACCGTCAGCAGAACCGCCGGGTCGAGGTCTACCTCGTACCCGAGTACGCGGTCGGCGCCGAGGCGTCCGAAGCCGCTGAGGCGGCCAAGGTTCAGCCCGCGGCACCCGCTGTGGAGAAATAGTCCGGCATCGAGTCGCCGATGACGGAGGCAGTCCCGCCCGCCTGGACTCCGACGGACCGGATCGGCGGGCGCAGACATCGTGTTCAGCAGTCACGGAACCCCATCCCGGTGGATGGGGTTCTCTTTTTGTCCGAGCGTTCCCGGCTCGCCTGAAAGCGGTTGAGAAGTTGCGGAACCAACGCTGGAGTCGCCCAGCTTAACGCCGTCGGCAACAAACCCATCGGTTTTGGCACAGAATCTCACTTTTTCCGTTGACTCGCTGGAAGGAAACGGGGGAGACGGCGTATTATTACCGATATACAAGGTATCGCTATTGACAAGTAAGTATTGGTATGATACATAGGTCTGCCGAGCATCAAGCGCGAGGGGGTACGCCCATAAGCGGCTGTGGGAACCTTGGATAGCTGGTGCCGGCTTGGTTGACAAGAGAGTTGCCATTCTCCCGCACCTGAGGAGGCGTAGGTCAAGATGAGAGTCCTGATGTTGGGCTGGGAATTCCCTCCGTTCATCAGCGGAGGGCTGGGAACCGCCTGCTACGGTCTGACCAAGGCGATGAGCGGCTTGGGGATCGAAGTGGTGTTCGTGCTCCCAAAGCCCATTCCCAGCGAGTATTCCAGCCACGTTCGCCTGGTGGCCCCTCAGCCGGGGTCGCCTCTGGCGGTCAGCGAAGAGGTCTACCAGCTCGAAGAGTTCAAGCACGTCAAGTTCCGGACGATCCGAGCGGGCATCCAGCCCTACCAGACCCCGGAGGAATATGAGCGTTCGGTCAAGGAAGAGACCCAGCGGCAGACGAAGCTCAAGCGGGTCCAGCAGGCATCGGCACAAGGGGCCTCGACCAACGGCAAGCCCCAGTCGGCCCCCGCGCCGGCGCCCGGGGCAACCCAGGGCTTTATCGGCGGCGGCGCCCACTACGCGGGCGATTTGTTCGGCGAGGTTGAGCGGTACGCCCGCCTGGTCAGCCAGATCGCCGGCCAGGAGCAGTTTGACGTCGTCCACGCCCACGACTGGATGACCTACCCAGCGGGCCTGGCGGTGGCCGCCATCTCCGGCAAGCCGCTGATCGTCCATGTCCACTCGACCGAGTTTGACCGGTCCGGGGAGAACGTCCACCAGCGGATCTACGACATGGAGCGCCAGGGCATGCACGGGGCCGACCGGATCATCGCGGTCAGCTACCTGACCAAGCGCATCATCACCACCCGATATGGCATTAACGAAGATAAAGTCAATGTAGTTTATAACGCCATCGATCTGCCCGCAGCCCGTCAGCCGACGGAGTTCGAGCACATCCGCAAGGATGAAAAGATCGTTCTGTTCCTCGGCCGGGTCACGATGCAGAAGGGGCCGGAGTACTTCCTCGCCGCCGCCAAGAAGGTTCTCGACGTGACGGAGAATGTCCGTTTCGTCATGGCCGGCAGCGGCGACATGATCCGCCGGATCATCGAACTGGCCGCCGAGATGGGAATCGGCCACAAGGTCCTGTTCACCGGCTTCCTGCGGGGCAAGGACGTCGAACGAATCTACCGGATGGCCGACCTCTACGTGATGCCCAGCGTCTCCGAGCCCTTCGGGATCGCCCCGCTCGAGGCCCTGTCGCACGACGTGCCGGTCATCGTCTCCAAGCAATCGGGGGTCTCCGAGGTCCTTCAGAACGTGCTGAAGGTGGATTTCTGGGATGTCAATGAGATGGCCAACAAGATCATCGCCGTCCTGAAGCATCCCCCGCTGCACAGCACGCTTCGCGAACAGGGCAGTTTTGAGGTCCGCAAGCTGTCGTGGAAAGACGCCGCCAGCGGCTGCCTCGAGATCTATAACAGCGTGACCGGCGCGCCCGAAACCGTCGAAAGCCGCTGATCAAGAGAATTTTTCGCATATAGAACGCTTTTTTCGCGCTCAATGCTATAATACGCCGAGAGGCGCGCCCCTCGGGATGGGGCTCTAACACTTTTAATTTAAAAACATCATTAGAATTGCAATAGAGCGAGGAAAGCATGGCATCGGTCTGTTTCTATTTTCAGGTCCATCAACCGAACCGCTTGCGTCGGTACAGCGTGTTCGACAGCGACCCGGGCTACTTCGATGACTATAAGAACGCGGAGATCTGCCGCAAGGTCGCCAATAAGTGTTATCTGCCGGCGAATCGCCTGCTCCTGGATCTGATCCGGGCTCACGGCGGGCAGTTCCGCATCGCGTATTCGTTGACCGGGGTGGTGGTTGAGCAATTCGAGAAGTACCACCCGGAGGTCATGGACTCGTTCAAGGAACTGGCCGATACCGGCTGCGTCGAGTTCCTGGCTGAGACCTACTATCACAGCCTTTCGTTCCTCTACAGCCGCGAGGAGTTCGCGGAGCAGGTCAATCTGCATCGCCAGATGATCCGCGAGAAGTTCGGCCAGTACCCGAAGGTGTTCCGGAACACCGAGCTGATCTACAACAACGAGCTGGCCCACCTGGTCACGCAGATGGGGTTCAGCGCGGTTGTCTGCGAAGGGGCCGATCACATCCTGGGTCTGCGGTCGCCGAATTTTCTGTACCGCCCGCCCAAGTGCCCGGAAGTGACGCTGCTGCTGAAGAACTACCGTCTCAGCGACGACATCGCGTTCCGGTTCAGCAACCGCGAGTGGAAGGAATGGCCGCTGACCGCTGAGAAGTTCGCCCAGTGGGTCAACCAGGTCAACGGCAACGGCTACGTGGTGAACCTGTTCATGGACTACGAGACCCTGGGCGAGCACCAGTGGGCCGACACGGGCATTTTCGACTTCATGCGCCACCTGCCGCAGGAGGTTCTGAGATACGGGACCAATGACTTCAAGACGCCTTCCGAGGTGATCGCGGCGCACCCGGTCTCGGCGGAGCTGGACATTCCGCACACCATCAGTTGGGCCGATACCGAGCGCGACCTGTCGGCGTGGCTGGGCAACGCAATGCAGTCGAACGCGTTGCACGAGCTGTACCGGCTCGAGCCGCAGGTCAAAGCCGCCGGCGACCCGGGCATCCTGGCCGACTGGCGCAAGCTCCAGACCTCCGACCACTTCTACTACATGTGCACCAAGTACTTCTCGGACGGCGACGTGCACAAGTACTTCAACCCGTACGAATCGCCGTACGACTCGTACATCAACTTCATGAACGTTCTGGACAACATCCGCTACCGGATCCGCCAGCTTCAGTCGCCCGAGCCGCACGAGGTGGGAGCACTGCCGTTTTCGACCCCTTCGTCGCGAACGGCGACGGCATGGAATAGATGACGCGCGAACTGATCATCGGGAACGATCGACTGCTCGCGCAGTTCGATCAGGCGTACCGTTTGACCGACCTGTACTTTCCCCGCGACCACCGGGCCAACCTGGTCGCGTCGCGCCCGGGCCGGATGGGCGTGGCCGACGGCCAGCGGCTGATCTGGACCGACGACCCGTCCTGGCGGCTTAAGATCCGGCCGGTGCACGAGACGCTGGCCAGTTCGGTCTCGCTGAGCAACCCGCTTCTGCAGGCGGTCTGCTATTGCACCGAGGCGGCGGACATTGAGCGTCCGCTGATCGTCCGGCAGGTCCGCGTGCGGAACCTGGTGGACTACCCGCGAAAGCTCTGTGTGGTGCATCACGTCGAACTGTCGCACGACGCATCGGATGCGGGCGGGTTTTCGTTTCAGGGCGGGCTCGGCGGCTTGGTCCATCCGACCGGAGAGCATCTGGTATTCATCGGTTTTCTGACCGACAATCCAGGCGATCAGGTGTCGGTGGCGGTAAAGGAGGGGCTGGTCCGATTCCTGGACGCTCACGGCGGCGGCGAAGACAGCGAGGGCAGGCCGACCGAAGGGTTGATCAAAGTCGACCTCGAGCTCGACGGCTTCGAGGAACGGTCGGTCTGGATGGTCCTGATGGGGGCGGGCCACGATGAAGAGCTGGCCGCGCTCGCAGCCGACCTGATTGAAACGGGCCCTCAGACCGTCCTGGACCGCAGCTGCGCCTACTGGCGGTTCTGGGTGACCGGGGCCAACATCAATTTCGGCAATCTGCCCGGGCCGGTGATCGACCTGTTCAAGCGTTCGCTGCTGACGCTTCGAGGCAGCATGCCGGAAGTGACGGCGGGCGGTGCGTCGGATGACGGGCTGGACCTCGTGCCGACCACCCTGATCGCCCACGCCTTCGACCGGGCCGGACTGCCGGAGGCGTCGAGGCGGCTCTATCGGCGAATCCGGTCGAGCATCCGCGCGCGGCTGCGTGCGGATCGAAACGAGGATGAGGCAATCCAACCGGTCCACCCGGCGGCGCTGGGAACCGTGCTCTGGAGCCTCTGGCGGCACTACTTCCGATTTCGCGACATCGAGCAGATCCGGCGGTTCTGGACCGACCTGATCGGTCCGGCGGCCGAGGCGATCTGTCAAACTTACGATGAACATCTGCAACTGCCCACCGCCGGCGCCGACCTATGGCGCCGCGGATCGGGCGTCGATGCGTTCACCGTCGGCGCCGCCTTCGGCGGTTTGGCCGCGGCCAGGAATTTCGCCGTCTGTTTCGGCGATCGCGAGCGGGCTGAGCGATACGCCGTGGCGGCCGACCGGATCAAACTGGGAGCCGAACGGAAACTCTACGACGAGCGGGCTCGACGGTTCGGATCGGTGCTGTGGCTGACATCCGCCGGGCACGGCAAGCTCGACAGCCGGCTCGACGCCACCATGCTGGGACTGGCGCGGTTCGGGATGTTCGAACCGGACGACGAACGGATGGCCGCGACGGTGACCGCGATCTGCGAGAAGCTCTGGGTCAACACGCCGGTGGGCGGACTGGCCCGGTTCGCGAAGGACGTCGAGGGCATCGCGTCGGCTGAGCTGGCCGTGGGCATTCCCGGCCGCCCGTCGACGACGGCGACGATGTGGCTGGCCCAGTACCTGATCGGGCGGGCGTCGAATCTCGGCGAACTCAAGCAGGCCCTGCCGCTGCTGGAGTGGGCGGTCTCAGCGGCCAGTCCGACCGGACTGCTGGCTGAAAGACTCGACCCGAATTCAAAGGACCGGACGGATCAGCCGGACCTCTGGGCTCACGCCGAATTCGCCGCCGCTGTGGTCGATTATCTGGAAAAACTCGAACGCCTGCAGATCTGCCGGAACTGCGGCCAGTCGATGTACCGGATGCGCCGCCACTGGCCGATGCAGATCAAGGTCCAGGACCTGCTCGAACGCTATGCCGAAGACCCGCAGGCCGAACCACGCAAGCCCGACCGTCTGGTCGTCTTCAACCGCGAGGGCCGCGAGGTCACGCTGAGCATTGATCCGCGCGAGTGCATCGGCTGCGGCGTTTGCTGCATCCAGTGCGGCCGCGAGGTGTTGGTCATGACCGATGACAAGGCGGCGGTCGATCCGCAGCGGCTGGCCGAGTGCCGGGTCTGCCGCGAGTGCGAGAAGGTATGCCCGACCGACGCGATCCGGATCAACGTCGAACCCGAACCCAGCGAGGCCGGATGAACATGGACGACAAGACCACCACCGTGGCGGAGCTCAAGCAATTGGTCGCGGACTTCGTCGCCGAGCGCGACTGGCAGCAATTCCACGATCCCAAGAACCTTTCGATGAGCATCGCCATCGAGGCGGCGGAACTGATGGAGCATTTTCAGTGGGTCCGCAGCGAGGAACTGGATGCGATTCGCCGCGAAGGTCACGATCACGACGAGGTGGCGGCGGAACTGGCCGACGTGCTGGCGTTCGCGGTCTCGCTGGCCAATGCCCTCGATATCGACATCGCCGACGCCATGCAGCGAAAGATGGTCCGCAACGCTGAGAAGTACCCGGCGGAGCGGTTCAAGGGGCGGTACAAGTAGGCGGACAGTGAAGCGCCCGGCTCACTCCTGCGGCGTGATGTAGTGGTGCTCGCCGCCCGGCCAGTCCTTCCGCAGGCGCACGTCGCGTTGGCCCGCCAGTTCGCCCGGCTCGCTGGGCGGACCGGGATCGTCCTTGCGTCGGATCTCGATCCAGCACTGGCCTCGATGGTTGTGCTCGTGCCAGGCCTTCCAGCCGCCGTTGGCCAGGACGTGCTTGATCCAGCCCATGCAGTGCGTGCAGTAGTCGCCATAGTAGCACTTGCCGCGCTTCAGCACGAACCCGAGGCTCGGGCAGCCGTGCATGTCGTAGCGGAAGTAGTCGGCGGAGAAGCAGATGTGGCAGTCGCATTCCTCGCCGATGGCGCTGTAGGCCCAGTGCTCGGCCATGGCGACGATGCCCTTGTCCGCGATGGCGTCGAAGAACGGCCGAAGGGCGTCCTTGGCGATCGCCTCCTCCCAGTATTTCTCAAGCGCCTCCTGGCCGAAGTTCCGCTGGAGAAAGTGGAAGGTCCAATCGTAGTAACCGATGAAGTCGTTGACGCCGAGCATGGTCTTTCCTCACGATCGCGACGGCTATTGGCCGCTGCGGATGAACGTCATGGTATAGCTGGGGCCGCCGCCGGTGCATTCGAACGCCATACCCGCCTTCTGGGCCATCGTTCCGCCGATGATGCCGATATGGTCGTCGTACCACTCGGGGATTTCGCAGCCGAAGTGCTTGAGCCAGTGGTGGGCTGGGTTCCGCCGAACGTCCACCACCACCCGATCGCCCTTGCGCACCACCTCGACGTCCGCGTTGGGCTCGCGGGCGAAGTAGTCGCGGAAGTGTTTGGCCACCGCGTCCAGGCCGCCGGCGCGAAACTGCTCGATCACCGGTCCGTAGTACTCGACCGCCATTTCACGCCAGTATTGTTCGAGCACCTCGCGACCGTAGCGGTCGTGGATGTGCCGGAACGTGGCCAGCGTGGCCGGATAGAAACCTTCAAAAGCCATCAGCCGTCCTCACAACTGTCATGACACGGTCGTCGAGTATAGAGCACCGGCTCGCGCTTTTCCAGTAATTCCGCCCCACCACGCGTCCAAAACCGCGAGCAGCCCATAAACTACTACAGCGCCGCCCGTTATGCCGCGTGGCCGGCGGCGACGCGCGGCGAGGGAAATTCGGATTTGCCTTGACGAGGCCTGGAGGGCCAACTACGATTTTATATCTGTACCCGACGGGTATGGAAACAAAGTCGAACCCCCTTTGCACGTGTTTGCCTATAAGGAGGAAACGCAATGGCAGTGAAAGTAGGGATCAACGGTTTTGGTCGGATCGGCCGCCTGGCCTTCCGGGCGATGATGCGGGAGCCGCAGGCGTTTGACGTGGTGGCGATCAATGACCTCTCGGACGGCCAGACCCTGGCCTACCTGCTCAAGTACGACAGCGTCCACGGGCGATTCAAGGGCGAAGTCACCGGCGCCGCCGACACCCTGACCGTCAACGGCAAGACGATCAAGATCCTGGCTGAGAAGGATCCGGCCAAGCTGCCGTGGAAGGCTCTCGGCGTGGACGTGGTGCTCGAGAGCACCGGCGTCTTCACCGCCAAGGCCAAGGACGGCAAGGCCGGATACGACTCCCACCTCCAAGCGGGCGCCAAGAAGGTGATTCTCTCGGCCCCGGCCAAGGACGAGCCGGACGCGACCATCGTGCTGGGCGTCAACGACAATGCGCTCACCAAAGACATCAAAACCGTCTCCAACGCCTCGTGCACGACCAACTGCCTGGCCCCGGTGGCCAAGGTGCTCCACGAGAAGTTCGGGATCGTCAAGGGCCTGATGACGACCTGCCACGCCTACACCAACGACCAGCGGATCCTGGACCTGATCCACAAGGATCCGCGCCGGGCCCGCGCCGCCGCCCTGAGCATCATCCCGACCACCACCGGCGCCGCCCGCGCGGTCGGCAAGGTCATCCCGGCCCTCGCCGGCAAGCTCGACGGGATGGCCCTCCGCGTGCCGGTCAGCGACGGCTCCGTGGTCGACCTGACCGTCGAACTGGAGAAGGAAGTCACCCGCGACGAAATCAACGCGGCGATCAAAGAGGCCGCCAACGGCAGCCTCAAGGGCATTCTCGAGTACACCGAAGACCCGATCGTCAGCAGCGACGTGGTGGGCAATCCCGCCAGCAGCGTGTTCGACGCCCTCTCGACCGCCACCATGCCCAAGGACAAGGGCAAGATGGTCAAGGTGATCAGTTGGTACGACAACGAGTGGGGTTACTCGTGCCGGACCGCCGACCTGATCAAGAAACTCGGCCAGATGGTGTAGTTCGAGCGATCGGTCTGACGTTGTGGTAAGCAATGGGCCGGTCCGGCTTTGTCGGCCGGACCGGCTCTTTCAATTCAGGCCGGCGCCGCGCCGGCCGGGGCAGAACAGGACAAGGATTTCGGGAGGCTCATCATGGCCAAGAAAACCGTGGCGGACATCGACGTGGCGGGCAAACGGGTGCTGATGCGGGTGGATTTCAACGTGCCGGTCAAGAACGGCAAGGTCACCGACGACACGCGGATCGTCGAGGCGGTCCCGACCATCAAGAACATCACCGACCGCGGCGGGCGGCTGGTCCTGATGAGCCACCTGGGACGGCCCAAGGGCGAGCGGACGCCGGAATACAGCCTCAAGCCGGCGGCGGACGTCCTGAGCGCCCTGCTGGGCAAGGACGTGCGGTTCGTCGACGACTGCATCGGCGAGAAGGTCGAAAAGGCCGTCACCGAACTCAAGGACGGCGACGTGCTGGTGCTGGAGAACCTGCGGTTCTACAAGCAGGAAGAAAAGAACGACGAGGAATTCTCGAAGAAGCTGGCCAAGCTGGGCGATGTGTACGTCAATGATGCCTTCGGCACCGCCCACCGCAACCACGCCTCGACCTACGGCGCGCCGATGCAGATGACCGGGCCGAAGGTGATCGGCTTCCTGATCGAGCGCGAGCTGAAGTACCTCGACGAAGCGGTCAACAACCCGGAGCGCCCGTTCATCGGGATCATGGGCGGAGCGAAGGTCTCCGACAAGATCGAGGCGATCGACAACCTGCTGACCAAGGTGGACAAGCTGCTGATCGGCGGCCGGATGGCCTACACGCTCATGAAGGCGGCCGGACGGCGAACCGGCGGTTCGTGGGTGGAGGAGGACAAGCTCGACCTGGCCAGGAACCTGCTCAAGCAGGCCGGCGACAAACTCGTCCTGCCGCCGGACAACGTCTGCGGCAAGGAACTCGAGGAAGGCACGCCGACCACCGTCTGCGAAGGCGGGATCGACGATGACTGGAAGGGTTTCGACATCGGCCCCAAGACCATCGAGCAGTACACCGCCGAGATCAAAAACGCCAAGACCGTGATCTGGAACGGCCCGGTCGGCGCGTTCGAGATCAAGCCGTTCGACAAGGGCACCATGGCCATCGCCCACGCCATCGCCGACGCGACCGGCAAGGGCGCCACCAGCGTCATCGGCGGCGGCGACTCGGCCGCGGCCGTCCAGGAGGCCGGACTCAAGGACAAGGTTACCCACGTCTCGACCGGAGGCGGAGCCAGCCTCGAGTTCATGACCGGTAAGCCCTTTGACACCCTCGAAATCCTCGACCGCAAATAAGACGAAAAACCCAATCACTGGGTGTTCCGGAAGGCGGTGGTCGCCAGCGGCCGCCGCCTTTCTTCATGCGAAACGCAGACACCGCCGGCATCGGGCGAAGCAACCGCCTATTGACGCCGGAGGGCCGGCGGCGTACCCTCAGGTCATGCGCACGTTCATCGCCATCGAACTCGACGAGTCGATCAAGGCCGAGCTTCAGCGGGCCCAGGGCTTCTTTGAGGATCTGCACGGCAAGGTTCAGTGGACCAAGCCGGCGCAGATGCACCTGACCATCAAGTTCCTCGGCGAAGTGCCTGAAGACCGGATCGACCGCCTCAAGGAGGTGCTGTGCGAAAACGCAGCCAAGGTCGAACCGTTCGAGTTTCGCGTGGAAGGGCTGGGCTCGTTTCCGCCCGCTGGAAGGCAGCTTAAGATCCTCTGGGCCGGCGTGAACGCGCCGGGGCAACTCTCGCAACTCAACGACCTCTTCCAGCAGGCCTGCACCGAGTTCGACTGCCCGCCGGAACAGCGGCGATTCTCGCCGCACCTGACCCTCGGCCGGATCAAGGACGTCCGCAACCCCCAGGCCTACCGCCAGGTCATCATCGACCGCGGCAAGTTCTCAGCCGGTCTTCAACAGGTCAACAGCATCACGCTGTTTCGAAGCGACCTGCGGTCGGAAGGAGCGGTCTACACCCGCCTGGAGACCGCGAGACTCGGCCACGACCCCGGCTAGACGACGGCCGCTGCGGACGAGGCCTACCGATCCATTCCCTTGACCCCGTGGACCGTCAGATTGGCGTCCGGCATGCCGTCGTTGGCGGGCAGGATGCTCATCGCGGCCAGCCACTCGCCATGCCCGTCGGCAAAGGCGAACACCCGCGACCCTTCCCAGCACCACCAGCCGTTCTCGTTCTCGCAACGCCGGTGATTGCTGAACCATTCGCCGACCAATATTTTCGCCGCCGGCCACGCCACGTCCTGCGATTGAACGCCCACCGCCTCGACCGGATTGCTGTAACAAGACGCCACGCCGGTCATCGCGTCGATCTGCTCCGGGCTGTGATAGAAACTCATCGACCACGCGTAGCTGGTGTTCTCGTACTTGGCCGGTTCGGTGGTGTCCGATGGGCACCAGAGGATCGACGGGTTGTCCCGGTCGATCCCATCGCTGATGTACGGCATCAGCACGCTGCGAAAGCCGCGACCCATCCACAGCCACGGCGACGCCTGATCGTCCGCCGCTGGGTAGGTGTCGTCATGATCGCCCATGTACACCCCAAACGCGCCAAATACCTGTCGTAGATTCGACCCGCAAACCGCCCGAGAACCAGCGGCCCTGGCCTCACCCAACGCCGGGGCGATCAGGGCAAACAAAACGGTGATAATGGCCACTGTAACCAGGAGCTCAATGAGTGTGAACCCTCTTGGCAGTCGTGGTATCATAGCCGCCTCTCAGCAAAGCCGCTTCGGTCGGTCATCCGGGATCCCGCTGCACGATCCGCTCATAACGCATTGCGCCGTGAGTTTCAACGAAAACCCGCATCCTCACAGACAATGGGCTTGATGCGGCACCCGTGAATGTGTTTGACAGTGAACGATAGATAGCCAATATACATATATCAGTCCAACTCAGGAAACCATCGGCAAAGCCAGAGCCGAAAGGAAAGGTTGCGATGGAATACGCCATAGTCGCCCGTGGGGTCTTGATCGATAAGGAAACGATCCGCCTGGAGGAGCCGCTGCCCCCTGGATACAAACGAGTCAAGGTGCTGATCGAAGCTGAGGATCAGCCCCATGAGCATGCCAGAGTCTTTGGCTCCGCGGGGGGCGAGATATCCATTCGTCCAGAGTTCTACGAACCCTTGGAGGAGTTCAGAGAGTACATGGGATGAAGTATCTTCTGGATACCAACGTGTCGCTCTGGTACATTGCCGGAGATGAGAACCTTCCAACGGCCTTCCGAGAGATTATCGACCGGCCCGATTCCGCCATCCACGTAAGCGTCGCGTCCATTTGGGAGATCGCGATCAAGTACAGCCTCAAGCGCCTTGATCTCAAGCCCGACCTGGAAACATTCTTGCGTAAGCACGTCTTCGCTGGGGGCTTTCACATTCTTCCCGTTCAGATCGAGCATGCCTTGCGGGTCGCTGGTATGCCTTTTCACCACCGAGACCTGTTTGACCGGCTGCTGGTCGCCCAGAGCCTGACGGAAGGGCTGCAGTTGCTTTACACCGATCCGTCACTCGACTCGTACAGGTGACCGTTTCAGTTCGGCGAGTCAGCCGATACGTGGGAGAACAAGACTACGTGGGAGAACAAGACTCTGTGACGGCAAGCATAGCATCGAGGGCCTTGCGGGCCCGGTCCCCGACCTGGCGGGGCG
>JAAYCJ010000169.1 GCA_012729815.1 Phycisphaerae bacterium
TCTACGGCTCAGCTCCGAACGCCAAGCGCACGAAGACCTTCCACGACCCTTCGTGGGGACTGGGCCATCGGTTCATCCTCAACGCTCACGCGTCGATCTACCGGTGGGCCAAGGAGTTCAAGCCGGACTGCCGCGTCGACGGCGAGAACGGCAACCCGTTCTTCGCGGATTACACCGACTCGCTGCGGGCCTGGGACTGGTGCCATCCGGACTACACGGCCTACAACGACCGCGTGAAGCTGGCCTCGGTGATCTGCCCGGGCGTGCCGGCGCTCTACGACGAGCACATCTACTTCGCCAATCTCTACAAGTATTGCCTGCGCTCCGCCGCGGCCCGACCGATCTTCTTCAACGTGGACGTCTTCCACGGCGATATGGTCAAGCCGACGCCGAAGCAGTATCGGATGCTGGCGGAGGTGCTGGCGGTGGTGGCGGACCTGAACCGCCGGGCCCGCGACGTCACGCCGCAGTCGCTGGACGAGGGACGCATCTACGACTGGTCCGGCAAACTGATCGGCAAAGTCGCAGCCGACGACACCACGCTGGTGGCCGAACGCGACGGCGCCTTTACCGCGGTGCTCCTGAACGACACCGACCAACCGCGAACCAAAGGCGTCACTATCGACCCATCCGAATTCGCCGCCCGCGGCAAACCGTTCACTCTGACCGCCAAACTCGCGCCGCAGACGCTCCGCGTGCTGATCGGGCCGTAGTGCCGCTTCGGGGCGCTAAGACAGGGCGGGATTACCGTGTCTTCATTCGTTCCACGAGTTCTTCTTTCGAAAGGCCGCTCTGCCTCAGAATGTCGCGAAGCGTTCCCCGACCCAGTTCGTCGTGCAGCGGGACCACCGTTCGATATGCCTTTTCCGCCGTGATCTTCTGCATCGCGACGTGGCTTCCCCTCTGTCGCAGCGTCGCAAATCCCACGTCCTGAAGAATCCTGACCAGACGCCCGCCGCTGATGACCGGAAGACGCTGACCCATCCTCACCCGATCTCCACCGTGGCGACGACCGGCTTGATCGTGGTCTCCGGGATGTCCTCCAGCCCGAAGGCCTCGATGTAGCACTCGATGGCTTCCTTCATGTTCTTCTGGGCCTCCTGCAACGTCCGCCCCTGGGACGTCACGTCGAGCTGGGGACACCGCGCCACGAAGAAACCCTCTTCCTCGGTGATGATAAATGCGAGACTCCGCATAGCTATGCTCCTTGTGACTTTCCAAGTATACCACCCTGCACGCTGTCGGGTCAAGATGACTGGCCGCAAAGTATCAAACCGACCAGCGGGTGGTGGTGGGTGTTGGGGGATGAAGACGCCAAGTCGGACTTCCGGGCGAGAGGTGGGGTCTATTCGAGAACGACCACGCCGTAGTCTTGGGCGTTCTTTTTCCGGCCGATGCCGTCGGACCAGCGGAGGTAGCCTTCGCGGGCGCCGGTGTCGTTCTCGTTGAGGATCAGCGAGAAGCGGATTTGTTCGCCCGGCTGCGGGGCGGCGCCGAGAA
>JAAYCJ010000170.1 GCA_012729815.1 Phycisphaerae bacterium
GAAGCTCCACGAACGTCTGCTGGAGCCGCTCGCTCGTCAGGACCAGCGACTCGTAGAGCTCCGGATCGTTCAGGAACCGCCCAGCCGTCCCTTCGCGCGTGCTCAAGGCCTCCGCCGCTTCGCCCAG
Source organism: Phycisphaerae bacterium (assembly GCA_012729815.1). Lineage (NCBI taxonomy): Bacteria > Pseudomonadati > Planctomycetota > Phycisphaerae > Phycisphaerae bacterium. Next base: position 128 of record JAAYCJ010000170.1, read on the forward strand.
CCGGCCCAGCAGACTGCTCAACCGGTCCGCGCTGTCCATCAACGCCCGCGACAGACGCTGCAGCTTGTCATCGGTACCCGCCGCCAACGTGTCCACCCGATCCGCCACGCCCGAAATCTTCTCGGTCAGCGTGATCCCACGCTCCGAGACAACCCGGAAATTCTCCAGAATGCTCGCCAGGTTCTGCTGGTTCCGCGGCGCGCCGAGAACCTCGTTGAAACTCTCCAACGCCCGCGCAAACCGCTGAACCACCGTCGAAACGTTCTCCAGCGGACGGGCCGGACCGGTCGCCGTCGCCATCTCATTCAGCGAAATCGGCTTGAGCAATTCGTGCAAATCCTCCGCCACCGGCTGAAGCTTCTGAGCCAGACTCGTCAACGCCTGGCCGGCCTCCTCCAGGTCGCGCATCGTCTCGCGAGGGATCAGCTCCTCGATGCCGCCCGCCACGATGCCCTCGACCTCCGCCGTGCCGTCGCGAGGAACGACCTCGTCGGAGTTCTCCGGACCCACCTCGATCCGAATCGCCGGTTTGCCGAACGTCACCGTCTGCTCGCGGATCAGCGGATGCGCGTCAACCGGAAGGCCGAACCGCTTCTGCACCTGCGTCAGAATCCTTACGCCGAACCGGATGTCATCCAGCGGCACCACCTTCTCGACGTAGCCGATGTCGATCCCGTTCATGAAGATCGGATCGCCCTCCTGCACCGGCCCGGCTTTGGGAAACAGCATCGTCACGCGGTAGGTGTCGGTCAGAGCCCGCGGGGCTTCGCCGAACAGAACAATCATCGTGCCCAAGGCCACCAGCCCCAGCAGCACGAAAACCCCGACGATCACGTTGCGTCGAAAGTCGCTCATTGGATTCCAATCGCCTCCAGGTCTTCCTTGGGCGCTTCGCCGGCCACGAACCGCCGAACCCGCTCCTCGCGGCTTTGCCTCAGTTCCTCCGGCGTCCCGTCGAAGATGAACTTGCCCTTGTACAGCATCAGCATCCGGTCCGCCACCTTGAACGCGCTGGTCATATCGTGCGTCACCACCACGCTCGTGACGCCAAGCCGCTGTTGCAGGCGGATAATCAACTCGTTGATCACATCCGATCGGATCGGGTCCAGCCCGGTCGTCGGTTCGTCGTACAGAATCACCTGCGGCTCCATGGCGATCGCCCGGGCCAACGCCACCCGCTTCTTCTGACCGCCGGAAAGCTGCGAGGGCGTCTTCCCCTCGATGCCGGCCAGACCCACCAGCTTCAGCTTGTTGGCCACGATCTCAGCGATCTCCCGGTCGCGCTTGTCGGTGTGCTGCCGCAGCGGAAACGCCACGTTTTCGCCCGCGGTCATCGAGTCAAATAACGCACCGCCCTGAAACAGAAAACCGAACCGCGTCCGCATCGCCTCCAACTCGTGGCCCTTCAGGCTTCCGATCTCCGTCCCCTCAAACCGGACGTGTCCGCGATCCGGCCCGATCAGCCCGATGATCGTCTTGAGCAGCACCGACTTGCCCGTGCCGCTCTCGCCGAGCACGACCGTCGTCTTGCCCCGCTCGAACCGCACGTTCATCTCGTCCAGGACCACCAGGCTCCCGAACCGTTTGCTCACGTTTTCCAGCTCAATGATCCAGTCCATGAAAAACCGTTCTCAGAACACGCTCTTGAAACCCCACACCAGCTCGTAGATCCCCTTGAACAGCACCGCCATGAAGAAATCGAACGTCAAAATCGCCACGAAGCTGATGACGAACGCCTCGGTGCACGCCCGCCCGACGCCCTCCGCCCCGCCCCGGGTGCCAAAGCCCTTGTAGCAGGCCACCATCGCGATCGACCCGCCGAACAGAACGCTCTTGGCCAGGCCGACCATGATATCCCAGGTCTCCAGCGACTGGGCGGTATAGCGCCAGTACGGATTCTCCGAAACGCCGAAAACCCAGCAGGAGATCGCATAGCCGCCGAACACGCCCATCAGATCGGCGTAGCAGGTCAGCAGGGGGGTCAGCATCAGGCACGCCAGGAACCGCGGCACCACCAGGTACCGGATCGGATTGGTGCCCATGCTCCGCAACGCGTCGATCTGCTCGGTCACGTTCATCGTACCCAGCTCAGCCGTCATCGCCCCGCCCACCCGGCCCGCCAGCATCACGCCCGCCAGCACCGGCCCCAACTCCCGCACCACCGACAGGTTGATCACCGAACCCAAATAGTTCTCCAGCCCAACCGCTTCGAACTGCACCACCGTCTGAACCGCCAGCACCATACCCACAAAAAGGCCCGTTATGCCCACGATCGGCACCGAACGCGCCCCGATCTCGTGGAACTGCGGCATCAACAGGGCCAGGTCCTGACGGGTCCGGGCACTCGACGGCGTCCACCACAACGCCGCCCCAGCGAATCGCCAGAAGTCCCCGAACGCCGCCACCAGCGCCAGGGCCTTCCGTGACAAACCCTCGGGCTTCCCTTCCGCCATCAAGCCATCCTCCATCTCCAGACCCTCCTTTCTAGCCGAAGTCGGCCCCATCGTCAACGACCAGGAAATTCACCCGCCTCAACGAAC
>JAAYCJ010000171.1 GCA_012729815.1 Phycisphaerae bacterium
GCTCAAACCCGACTCGATCATCGTCGAACCGACCTCGGGCAACACGGGCATCGGCATCGCCCTGGTGGGGCGGCTCAAGGGCTACCGCGTCCGCATCGTCATGCCCGAAGGCATGAGCGAGGAACGAAAAAAACTCATCAAGGCCCTCGGAGCCGACCTGGTGCTCACGCCCGACCGCGAAAGCATCCCCGGCGCCGTCCGACGGGCCCGCGAACTGGCCGCCGACGACCCGCGCGTCTTCATACCGCAGCAGTTCGAAAACCCCGATAACCCGCGAATCCACTACCAGGAAACCGCTCACGAACTCTGGCGCCAGATCCGCGGCGAGATCGACTGTTTCGTCGCCGGCGTCGGCAGCGGCGGAACCCTCCAGGGAATCGGCTCGTTCCTCAAGGAAAACAAACCCGACGTCCGCATCGTCGCCGTCGAACCCAAAAACGTCTCAGCCCTCCTCGGCCACGAACCGGGACTGCACCAGATCCAGGGCATCGGCGACGGCTTCGTGCCCTCGATCCTCAACGTCGCGATGGTCGACGAGGTGCTCGAAGTGACCGACCAGGACGCCATCGAAACCACGCGACAGCTCGGCCGCGACTACGGCCTGCTCGTCGGCATCTCATCCGGGGCCAACGTCTGGGCGGCAAGGCAACTGGCCAAAAAGACCAAAGGCAACATCGCCACCATCCTGCCCGACCGGGCCGAACGCTACTTCAGCACCGCCCTGCTCTAGCCATTGACCGTCCGCAACGCCTCGACAAGCATGCCCGCTCGCTGGTCCCGCTTATTTCAACCCCTTCCGGCTCGATGCTCAGAACTCGTAGAGCTCCTCGTCCTCGAGGACCTTAAAGCCCTCCTTGACCACCAGGGCCTTGCACCGTTCCAGGTCCTCCGCGTTCTCGAACTCGATACAGCAGACCCCTTCCTTGTTCGGCTCCAGCACAAACCCGTAGGCGTCCACAATGTTGATGTTGTGCTCGAAAAACACGCTGGTCAGCTTGTGCAGGTTGCCCGGCCGGTCCGGAATCGAAACCGCCAGCACGTCCTTGAGCGCGCAGGCGAACTGACGGTCGGCCAGCGCCAATTGCCCCTGCTTGGGCTTGTCCACGATCAGCTTGATCAGCCCGAAGTCGCCGCGGTCCTGAATCGTGAACGCCCGGATGTTCACCTTCGCCTCGGTCAGAATCTCCGTGATGCTCCGCAGGCGACCGGGCCGGTTCTCGATGAAGATGTTGATCTGGTGTGGCATCGTCGCGTCCTTAGAGTTTGGGTCGTTCGTCCACCACGCGCTTCGCCTTGCCCTCGTACACCGGCAGGCTGCCCGGCTCGTGCAGCTCGACCGCCGGGTTGATGATGATCGAAGCCTTCAGCTCCTCCTTGATCCGGTTCCGAAGCGCGTCGAGCTGACGCACGTTGCCGCTGAACATCTTCGAGTAAATCTCGACCTGAACCGTCAGCCGGTCCAGCGAGCCCTCCTTGGTCAGCCGGATCTGATAGTTCGTGCCGACCTCCGGAATCCGCATCACGACTTCCTCGATCTGCGACGGAAATACGTTCACCCCGCCGACGATCAGCATGTCGTCGCTGCGTCCGGTGATCCGCGAAAGCCGTCGGCACGTCCGGCCGCACGGACACTCCCCCCCGAACACCGACGCCAGGTCCCGCGTCCGGTACCGCAGCAACGGCGTCGCCTTGCGCTGCAGCGTCGTAAACACCACCTCGCCTTCCTGCTCGTCGCCCAGATTCTCGCCCGTCGCCGGGTCGATGATCTCCAATACGTACGCGTCCTCCCACGCGTGCATCCCGTTCTTGTAGACGCACTCGAACGCCACGCCCGGCCCGTTCATCTCCGACAGGCCGTACGAGTTGTACACGTCGATCCCGTACAACTCCTCGACCTTCAGCCGCGTGTTCTCCGAGTGCGGCTCAGCCCCCATGTACGCCTTGCGCAACGCCAGCTCGCCTCGCGTTACGCCCGCCTCGTCCAACTTGGTGTGGACGTGCAGGCAGTAGCTCGGAGTCACGTGCAGCACGGTCGTGCGGAAATCCTTCATGAGCTGAATCTGCCGCTTCGTGTTTCCGCCGCCGACCGGAATCACCGTCAGGCCCACCCGCTCAGCCCCGTAGTGCAGGCCCAGCCCGCCGGTGAACATGCCGTACGTCATCATGTTCTGGAACACGTCGCCCGGACCCGCCCCGGTGGCCACGATCGACCGGGCCACCAGCTCCGTCCAACTGTTCAGGTCTTCCTGCGTGTGGTAGATCACCGTCGGCGTGCCCGTCGTCCCGCTCGAGGTGTGAATGCGCACCACCTCGGTCGGGTCCGCCGCCAGCAGCCCGCGCGGATAGTTCTCCCGCAGGTCGTCCTTCGTCGTAAACGGCACCCGCTTCAGGTCGTCCAGACTCCGGACGTCGTCCAGCGAATGGATGCCCGCCTTCTCAAGCCGGCGCCGGTAAAACTGCGTCTTGAGGGCCGAACCCACCGTCTGACGCAACAGCTCAAGCTGCAGCGCCCGCCGCGCGTCACGGTCCATCGTCTCACGTTCTTTGTTCCAGTAGCGAATTTCGTCCATGTCAGAGATTCACAATGTCTTTGGTGCCCAGCACCTTTACGCCGTTCTCGCTGAGGACCGCCAGCCCCTCGTCGGGATTCTCGAAACGGAACACCATCAGCGCCTTGTCCGAAAACTTCTCCACGAACCCGTACATGTACTCGACGTTCACGTCCTTCTCGTACAGGATTTTCAGGATATTCGCCAGGCCGCCCGGCCGGTCCGCCACCTGCACCGCCACGATCTCCGTCTTCTCCGCCACAAACCCCTTCCCCTTCAAAACGTCCATCGCCGCGTCCGGCTTGTCCACCACCATCCGCGCCACCCCGTAGCCGCGGCTCTCCGCGATCGTCAACGCCCGGATGTTGATCCCGCCCTCGCCCAGCACGCTGCACACCTCGAACAGCCGCCCCTTCTTGTCTTCCAGAAACACCGAAATCTGGTTCAGCTTCATCGCGATCCCCTTGCAACAGGATTACTTGGCCCGCTTGTCCACCACGCGAACCGCCTTGCCCATGCTCCGCTCGATCGTCTTGGGCTCCACCAGCCGCACCCGTGCCGCAACGCCCAGAACCGATTCGATCTCCTTCCGGATCTTCTGCTGAAACCCCTCCAGCTTGCGAATCTCATCCGAAAAAATCGTCGGATCCACCTCCACCACCACCTCCAGCTCGTCCAGCTCGCCCGATTTGCGATCGACCACGAGCTGGTAGTGCGGCAGCGTCCCCTCGATCCCGATCAGCACGTGCTCGATCTGCGACGGGAATACGTTGATCCCCCGCACGATGATCATGTCGTCCGTCCGCCCCTGAATCTTCGTGATCCGCGGGCTCGTCCGACCGCACCGGCACGTCTCGTATGTCACGCCCACGATGTCCCGCGTCCGATACCGCAAAAGCGGAATCGCCTGCTTGGTCAGCGTCGTGATCACCAGCTCCCCCTTCTCGCCCGGCCCGACCTCTTTCCCCGTCTTGGGGTCGATGATCTCGGGATAGAACACATCCGAGAAGATGTGCAAACCAGCCTTGTGCGTGCACTCCTGCGCCACGCCCGGCCCGATGATCTCCGAAAGCCCGTAAATGTCCGTGGCCAGCATGTTCCACGTCTGCTCGATCTCCGCCCGCATCGGCTCGCTCCACGGCTCCGCTCCGAACACGCCGATCTCCCAACTGCTCGAACGCGGATCCAACCCGATCTCCTGCGCCTCCTCCGCCATGTACAGGCAATAGCTCGGAGTGCACGCCAGCACCCGCGGCTTGAAGTCCGTCATGATCTTAAGCTGCCTTTTGGTCTGACCCGACGAGGCCGGAATAATCGTCAATCCCATCTCCAGCGCCCCGTAGTGACAGCCCAGCCCGCCCGTGAACAACCCATACCCGTACGCCACCTGAATCTTGTCGCCCGGAACCGCCCCCGCGCAGCACAGCGCCCGCGCCATCACCTCGCCCCAAAGCTTCAAATCGTCCTTCGTGTACCCGACCACCGTCGGATTCCCCGTCGTCCCGCTCGAAACGTGAATCTCAGCCAGCTCACGCTCCCCGCGCGAAAACAGCCCGAACGGATAGTTGTCCCGCAGGTCGTCCTTGACCGTAAACGGCAACTGCTTGATCTGGTCGATCGACCGGATCGACCCGGGGCTGACCCCCGCCTCATCCAGCTTCCTGGTGTACACCGGGCACTTCCGGTACACGTACTCCACGATGGCCCGCAGGCGGTCGGACTGAACGTTCTTCAGCTCCTCCACCGGCGAGCACTCCATCTTCTCGTTCCAGATCATGGCGCCATCGTCCTTACAAGAGACATCATAGATCACCGCCGATCGGCCCTGGTCCGATAACCATCCTCGACACCAACCAGCCGGCCGCCCGCAAAGGCAGGCCCAGCCGCGATACCGTCACCTTTTCTTATATAAAATCCCTCCCGGATAATCAAACCCCAATGTCCCGCCCCAAACCAAGACCGCGGACCGCCACCGGCGGGGAATTCCGTTGAATTCCCCCGCATCAGCGGGTACACCAGACCGCCGCATCCTCCACCGTATATGAGACCGCCCAAATGAACATATCCAATACCCGCCTCACCGTCCGCTGCTGCTACCTCGGCATGGTCGTCCTCGCCCTGGCCATCAACCTCACCCCGCCCCTCTTCATCCCCCTCCGCGAAATCCTCGGCCTGACCTTCGAGCAGATCGGCCGACTCATCCTCATCAACTTCGCCACCCAGGTCACCTTCGACGTCCTCTGCGGCGCCCTCGTCGACCGCCTCGGAGCCAAACGCTTCGTCGTCTCCGCCAACCTCCTCGCCTTCCTCGGACTCTGGCTCTTCGCCCTCTCACCGTCGTATTTCCAGAATCCTTACCACGGCCTCGTCCTCGGCACCGTCGTCTTCTCCATGGGCGCCGGCATCCTCGAACTCCTGCTCTCCCCCATCGTCAACGCCATGCCCTCCGACCGCAAAGCCGCCGATATGAGCCTGCTCCACTCCTTCTACGCCATCGGCCAGCTCGTCGTCATCCTCGCCACCGCCCTCGCCGTCTTCGCCCTCGGAGCAAAGCACTGGCGACTCATCGTCCTCGCCTGGTCCGCCGTCCCCGCCCTCAACGCCCTCGGCTTCTCCCTGGTCCACATCCCCCGCTTCGTCGAGGAACACCAGCGCCAACGCGTCCGCACCCTCCTCCGCAAACGCGCCTACGTCGTCGCCGTCCTCGCCATCGGCCTCGCCGGCGCCACCGAACTCGTCATGGCCCAGTGGATCTCCGCCTTCGCCGACGTCGCCCTGGCCCTCCCAAAAATCATCGGCGACCTCGGCGGACTGTGCCTCTTCGCCGTCGCCCTCGCCGCCGGACGAGTCTGGTTCGGCTTCAAAGGCGAAAAGGTCTGCATGTACCGCGTCATGATCGCCGGAGCTTGGCTCTGCGTCGGCGTCTACCTCGTCGCAAGCCTCTCGCCCTCGCCCATCTTCGCCCTCTCAGCCTGCGTCATCGCCGGACTCGGCTGCAGCCTCCTCTGGCCCGGCATCCTCTCCGTCACCGCCGCCCGGTTCCCACTCGCCGGAGCCTCCATGTTCGCCGTCCTCTCAGCCGCCGGCGACACCGGCGGAGCCATCGTCCCATGGCTCGTCGGACTCGTCGCCGACCGCGCGCCCGCACTCCGCGACCTCCTCGCCCACCTCATGCCCGCCGGCCTCACCGCCGAACAACTCGGCCTGCGTACCGGACTCCTCCTGGCCACCATCTGCCCCCTCGCCATGCTCACCCTCCTCTACTGGCTCCAAGCCGAATCCCGACGCCGCGAACCAGCCGACCCAACCCCATCCGCCGAATCGCCTCAAACCGCCGCGCCGCCCGCCCCCTGATCCCCTATTCCCCGCCCTCAGCACGATTAGCCCCAAAGGGGCAAAAGCCTGTAGCCAGGGGCGCGAGCCCCTGGTACCAATGGCCCCATGCGAATCAGCCCCGAAGGGGCGCAAGGATGTAGCCAGGGGCGCAAGCCCCTGGACTGGTTGACGCCGCCGAAGGCGGCTCCGGCCTGCCCCCCTGATTCGCTGACCACCCGACCACCTATTCTCCCCCCTGATCCCGCCTTTTCATTTTCATTGCCATTCCCAGCCCAATACAATGCCCTTCAACGGTCCTCCCAGACCCCTCAAGGAGCCTCACCGGTGCCCGAACCCAGAGACGTCACCACCAAAAACCTCCACGAGTCCATCCGCCAGGCCTGCGCGTGGCTCACCGACATCGCCCAGGTCAA
>JAAYCJ010000172.1 GCA_012729815.1 Phycisphaerae bacterium
GACCAACACCCCGGAGGGTGTATCCGCGGCGGCCGACCAGCCGCCGCGGACGCTCACAAACGTCCTACCGACGCCGCAGCAGACCCAGCACGCCCAACGCCAGCAGACCCAGCGTCGCCGGTTCCGGCGTCACCGCCGCGGGGGCCGCAAAGCTGCTGCCGTAGTTGTCGGCCAGGATCGCCAGGTCGCCGGCGGTCACGGCCCCGTCGTAGTTCGCATCGCCGATCCTCAGATACGCGCCGCTGGTGGCACCGTAGTTGTCGGCCAGGATCGCCAGATCGCCGGCGGTCACCGAGCCGTCCATGTTGAAGTCGCCGCCGAGCCAGTCGCCGTCAATGCCGATCGCGGTCGGCGTGGTAAGATCGTAGCCGTAGGCAGCGGGCGGGTCACCCTGGCCGCGGTTGGTTCCCTGGCAGCCCACCGCCGCGTACCAGACGTAGTTGTCCGCCGAGACGCCGTCCGTCCCAGCCTCGATCTTGGCCTCGATCTCGCTGAGCAGAACCCGGGCTTCCATGACGCTGCCCGAGACCATCCAGGCGGCGCCGCTGGCCGGATTGACGGCCGAATTCTCCTGGTCGATGTCATCGTTGAGGCCCCAGTACCAGTAGGTGCTCAGATCGCCGGGGGTCCAGGGATTGGTCTCCAGGTCCAGCTCGAGGTTCATGTCGATGCCGCGGTGATTGGTCGCCCACTCGCCGCCCTTTGCGTCGGCGCAGTTGGGGGTGCCGCCATCGGCAAGGTACGTACTGGTGCTGCAGTCCGCATCGATCCACAGGGCCGGGTAGATCTTCCAGATCCCGCCGGCGTCTCCCATGAAGTCATCGATGTAGGTCTGGTCCGCATCCAACTGGACGTACCAGTACAGGTAGTCGCCCTCGGACTTGGCGCCCCAGCTTACGATGTCCGAGCTGGCGCCCGCTTCATTTGCCGGGTCGGCGAACGTGTAGCCGTCCCACTCGCCGGCGTTCAGGACGCCGTCGATCGTGATCGCCGCCGTCGCGCTGCCCACCAGGGCCAGCGTCGCGGCGATCGTCAAGAGAGTAGCCAGTTTTTTCATTGTTTGCTCCTTTGCAAAACTCCACGATCTTGCTCTTTCCCCACGCGCGCGGAAAAACGCTTTCCGCCCCGCCGCAGGGCCACTGACGAAGTGAGTTTCAGACGGGAAATCGAGAGTTACCGACCGCGACGAAACCAGACCGCAAGAACAACGCCACTTACCGCCCCGGAAGTTCGAGAAGAATGGCCGTTTCGACCTTCTTTCCACCACCGATCCTCTCCAAGAGACTTGACGACCCAACCTACCGACAGGTCCGCGCTTAGAAGCGGGCCATCGCCCGACTTCGTCCCTACCCAGCCAGCGACCTGATGGGGCGGGCAACCCGCTCCCAGCCGCCAACCTTATCCGTATCTTAACAAAGTCGCGCAAATACTGCAAGGGGGTTTTTGTGCAAACTCGCGTTTCCTCGCAAAATACCTTTATTAAATAATAAAAAACACACTTATTCAGCCCCGTACGCCAACCGCCGGACGCCGCCCCCCGATCGGGCGGGGCCGGAGGGAACTGCGATTTCGGATTTCGATTCTTAAAACTTGAAACTTGGCGATGCGGGATCGGTTTGACCGGTGAGGCCCCTTTTGGGCCTCTGTGGCGAGTCCTGATTTCCGGTTGTCACCTCCCGCTTTCCGCGCAAGGCAAGGGCCCGGAAGGACGCTTTTTACGTCCTGCCGGGCCCTGTTTACTCTTTGCTCTTCACTCCATCGAACCGGATAGGCCCGGCCCGCTTGACGCCGACCGGCTTACCGGCGGCGAAGCAGACCCAGCACGCCCAGGGCCAGCAGGCCCAGCGTCGCCGGTTCGGGGGTCGCCGCTGGAGGAGCGGCGCTGCTGCCGTAGTTGGCGGCCAAGATGGCCAAGTCGCCGGCGGTCACGGCGGCGTCACGATTGAAGTCGCCCATCATCCAACTCGCCGGATAGCTCGCCCCGTAGCTGGCGGCCAGGATGGCCAAGTCGCCAGCGGTCACAGCCCCGTCGAGAGTTGCGTCGCCGCCCAGCAACGGCTTGTTGGTCGGGTCGATCGCGATCGCGGTCGGGCAGCCCATGTCGTTGCCGGACGTGATCACACCGTCGATATCGCCCTGGACAATCGAGCCCACGACGATGTAGTCAGACGGGGTCAGCGGCGTCAGCGGAGACGTGCGAGCACCCGCCACGGCCTCGTTGTAGCCGAGGTTGCCGCCGCCATCGATCGGGATGGCGATTTCCATGACCAGGCCACTGTAGGCATAGCTGTTGCCGTAGCATTCGCCCTGCATGTCCTTGAAGTTCGGGGCAGGGTATGAGGAGTCCATGCCGCCCCACCAGTTCACGTAGGTCGTCTCATCAGTGTTAAACTCGAAGGCCAGGTCGGCCCCGGTCAGGCCGGTGGTGACCCACAGCGCTCCCGCCGGACCCACCTCGGTTTTGTAGTCCGCGATGTTGGCCGTGTTCTTGTAGCCGCAGTAGGTCGTCCTGTCGTTGTCGACGTCCATGTAGAGGCCCGGCCACACGTCGCCGCCGCTGATATAGTCGGCCCACGTCATGCTTCCCGCCAGTTCCATGAAGAAGTAGATGTTCGTCCCGTCCGACTTGGCGCCCCACCTCGCCATGGAAGCGGTGTTGGTGGGGGTGAGGTCGCTCGTGGAGTCGGTGCAGATGTACCCGTCCCACTCGCCGGCATCGATCACGCCGTCCACCGTGATCGCCGTCGCGCTGCCCACCAGGGCCAGCGTCGCGGCGATGGTCAAGAGAGTAGCCAGTTTTCTCATCGCTTGCTCCTTTACAGGACTCTCAGTCCTTTTTCCTCCCACGCGTGCGGAAAACCACTTTCCGACCCACCGCGGGGTTGTCAACAAGACCAACTCGGGTCACGGAACCGCAGGTTCTATGCAAAGCGGATGATCCGCGCGGACCTTCTCCGCCAGGAATACCCCTTGTGAGGCACGCCAACCATCGCTCCGGGTATCCAGCGGCTACAGTCACCCTGACCGTATCTCCACCACAACCGCACTCCGGCAGATCCACCGACCCAGGACATCGAAAGGTCTCACACCAACGCGGGCCACCGCCCATCCCACAATCCAAGAATCCAGAGGCGGGCAAGTGTCATTGCCCACCATGCTTTGACCTGATGGTAACAAATACACCAAGAAATTGCAAGCCAATTCAACGTGATAGAAATTCCGCGAATAACCCCAAATACCGTAAATTGGCTGGATTACCCACCCTGCCTCTCGGTAGTCCGTGGAAACGCACCCGGCAGCCTCAAGCGGAAGCGGGCCGTCACTCCCCCGCTTTCCGCGCAAGGCAAGGGCCCGGAAGGATGTAACATCCTCCCGGGCCCTCGATGCGTTCACTCAATCGAACCGGAAATGCCCGGCCCGCTTACGCACCACCGGATTACCGGCGGCGAAGCAGACCCAGCACGCCCAATGCCAGCAGGCCCAGGCTCGCC
>JAAYCJ010000173.1 GCA_012729815.1 Phycisphaerae bacterium
TGTCAAGCGCAGTTAGGAATGTCCGGTAGTTGCGGCAGGTAGAATAGTCCGGTTGGTCTTCTTGGTCTTCATGCGTTTGTAGGATTGCCTCCAGGGGTGGTCTGGGGATGGACCCGACCCTGGGGTCTGGGGTACACTCTGGACGCCATCGGGAAGACAGGGCTCCGCAGGAGTGCGACCCGAGCGCCCCTTGGCAGGACGTACAGCAGAGGGCTCGGCCGTGGCTGCGGCTGAGCCCTTCTTCTTGCGCTCTGCTGGGGTCCTCGTCTGCGATAAACTCCGGGGGTTGGGGGGCAGAGCCCCCGAGGCCGTCGCCGACCCCACCACCTCGTACTTCACGTACTGCCCCTTGAAGCGAAGCTTCAGGCTGCCGTCCAGACGCTTCTCGATCGTCACCTTGCCCCCGCGCAGGCCCGCCAACGCCGGCGGCAGCAGCTGGTAGATCACGTTGTCCAGGCGGATCGTGTAGTCGTTGGCCACCTTCCGCTGGTCCTGCAGGCTCAGGATCGCCCCCAGGTTCATCGAAGGATGCAACGGGCGGTGGGCGCTGTTGGGGCTGGACGGCCGCACCGTGCAGCGACGGTTGAACCACGGCAGGAACACCGTCTCGACCACCACGTTGGCCTCCTCCATCGTCGTAGCACCCGCCAGGCGAAGCTCCTTCACCAGCCGGTCCTGCGCGGTCTTGTTGAACCGCTCCACACGACCCTTGGCCTGCGGACTGTTGGCCAGGATCAGCTCGATCTGCAGTTCCTCCAACGCCCGCTTGAACTGCGTCAGCGTCGGCCGGGGGTCGCTGGGGTGGTGGTCCTCGGCGCGGAAGATGCTGTCGCGGTCCACGTACATCGACCCCATCCGGCCGTGCTTGCGAAGGTAACGGCCCAGAAGGTCCATGTACGCCTCGGTCGTCTCGGCCGGGTAGAACCGCGCCATCGCCTTGCTCGTGGCGTCGTCGATCATCACCAGCAGCACCATCCAGGGGCCCCGACCCTCCAGCCAATTGTGATGGCTGCCGTCGGCCTGGACCATCTCGCCGAAGCACGGACGACGCTCCCGACGCCGGCGGTGCGTGTCCCGCTTGCGCTGACGTTGCCAGAGCCCCTCGGCCACCAGCCACTCCCGCAGCGTACGCACCGCCACCGGCAGCCTCAACTCCGCCAACTTCTCGGCCGCGAAGGTGGGCCCGAAGTCCCCGAACTGCTGACGGTAGGTCAAAAGCACCTGTTTGCGGAACTGCGGACAGATCCGGCGGTTGGACGGCCGGCCCCGCAACTGGTGGATGATCGCCGCGTCGCCCTCGGCCTCCAGCTTCCGCTGGATCCGGCGGACCTGGCGGGCCGTCAGCCCCATCAACCGAGCCGCCTCCGCCTGTGTCCGCTTGCCCGACAGCACCGACGCCATGATCTTCAACCGATCCCGCTCCCGCTGGCTCATCGCGATCCGTTCCTCGTCCATCCGCTCTCCTTGCACACAAAAGGAAAGCGGACATTCTTACATGCCGAAGACCGGACATTACTATCTGCCGATGACA
>JAAYCJ010000174.1 GCA_012729815.1 Phycisphaerae bacterium
CTCGAAGGAGCGGGTCCGCCAGATCGAGGCCAAGGCGATGGAGAAGATGCAGGTGCTGCTTGAGGGGGAAGCGGGCCGCGGTTTCGGAAGCGACAGGGCAAATCGTCAAGACGGTTGACCTCCGCGGTATGACGCGGGCCTGCCTATCACATCACTTCAATCAGCGTCCAAGTGCGGCCAGGAGAGCGAAACGGCCAGTATCCGAGCCCTGGCGGCGATAGGAGAAGAAACGGTCGTCGCAGATGGTGCACAGGTCGATGGTCTGGATGTTGGCGTCGGACAGGCCCGCGCCGGTGAGCTGACGGCGGCAGGCGTTCCAGAGGTCGAAACGTCGCGGTTCGGACGAGGCGAACGGGCGCAGGTCGTCGGGAAGCTGCTGAACCAAGTCGTCGCCGACCTGGTAGCAGCACGGACCGGCGGAGGGCCCTACCGCGGCAACCAGATCGGCAGATTGGCAGCCGAATCGCTCGGACATGAGGCCAACCGCGTTGGTCAAAATCCGATCAGCCAAAGCCCGCCATGAGGCGTGGACATTGGCGATCGCGTGCCGGCGCGGGTCGTAGATCAGGACGAGCGGGCAGTCGGCTGAGAGGGTCAGCAGGGGCGTGTATACTTCAGCGGTGACCAAACCGTCGCAGCCGGCGATGGTGTCGCTGCGGCCTTCCGCCCCCCTGCCGACGTTCGCGGCGTCCACACACGCGACCCGGCCGTGATGGACCTGCTCGGCGACGGTGAGCTTGCTGAAATCGAGTCCGAGTCTTCGGCAGAGCAGGCGGCGACGCTCGATGGCCCGATCCGCAGCCGGGCCGACATGGTCGGCAAGATTGAACGGATCGTCGCCGTCAAATCGCGTCGTGGTGATCGCGTGGATCAACCGGTCGAATCGCTCGAAGATCGGGAACGTCAGCTGCGTACAGGCCATCTCAAGTCCGCTCCATCTCCAACAGAACCTTGATGCTCCCGGGTCGCTGGGCAAGGGTGAAGGCCTCGACGCCATCCTGGATCGCGAATCGTCGGCTGATCATCGGCTCGACACGAACACATCCTTCTTCGAGAGCTTCGATGGCCGGTGCGAAGGGTCCGCATCGACTGCCGATGATGGTGATCTCGTTGATGACGGTGAGGGCGAGGTTGGGACCGATGTTTCCAGCGAAGGTGCTCTTGAGGATAACGGTTCCTCGCGGCCGGACGAGGTCCTGGGCGACGGCAAGGCCTTCCGGATGGCCGGTGCAATCGACGGCGACGTCGAAAACTTGGCGCGGCGTCGCCTCGTCGATGCGCTGGATTTGAAGTCCGAGTTGCCGGGCGAGATCCTGCTTACTGAGACTACGACCGAAAAGGTGCAGTTCGCCGACCCGAGGGGCGAGCACCTGGGCGACGAGCAGGCCCAGCCGTCCGGGCCCGAGAACGGCGACCTTTTCATTGCCGCTGAAGGCATGCTGGCGCGTGACCTGGAACGCGGCGGCGAGCGGCTCGATGAACACCGCCTGATCGTCGGAGACGCGGTCGGGCAAAACATGGAGGTTGTCGGCGGGAAGAGACAGATACTCAGCGAACGCGCCGTCGCGTCCGGCGATGCCGAGAACGGTCCGGTTGCGGCAGTGGTTGGGAAGGGATCGGCTGCACATGTCACACCGACGGCAGGGGCAGTTGATCTCGCCGACCACTCGCCGTCCGGCCAGCGGTGCGGACCCTTCGACGACGGTTCCGACGAACTCGTGGCCGGGCACACCGCAGAAATCCATGTAGCCTTTGACGATCTCAAGGTCGGTGGCGCAGATGCCGGCCTGAATGACCTTGACGAGGACTTCGCCGGATCCCGGCTGCGGGTCCGGATGGTTGGGATCGAAGCGCAACGTCCCGTCGAAAACGAGGGCCTTCATGCCGGCGCAAGCCCTCCAAAGGCGCTAGTCGTAGCGGATGACGCTGAACACGTCGTAGTCGTTGAGCTTGTCTCGGCCGTGGAGGAAGGCCAGCTCGATGAGCACAGCCACGCCCACGATATCGGCGCCAAGCTCCTTGACCAGGTCACATGAGGCCTTCATGGTCCCGCCGGTGGCGAGCAGGTCGTCGATCATGACCACCCGCTGACCGGGCTTGACCGCATCGGCGTGAATTTCGAGACTGTCGGTGCCGTACTCGAGATCGTAGGTAACGGCGTGTGTTTTGGCCGGGAGCTTTTTGGGTTTGCGGATGGGCACAAACCCGGCTGAGAGGGCCTGGGCGACGGCGATGCCGAAGATGAATCCGCGGGACTCGGCACCCACCACCAGGTCCACGTGCTGGCCTCGGAACCGGTGGGCCAGCAGCTCGACCGCCAAGGCCAGAGCCGCGGCGTCGCCCAACAGGGGCGTGATATCCTTGAAGATGATACCGGGTTTTGGAAAGTCGGGAACGTCGCGAATGAAACCGGCGAGATAATCGCGGCAGCTTTGCATGTCAGCCGAGCTCCTCCTGGACATAGAGTTCGAGTTTTGACAGAGCTTGTCGTTCGAGCTGGCGGACCCGTTCGCGTGTCAGTCCCACCCGCTGTCCGACCTCCTTGAGGGTGAGGGACTTCTCTTCGATCAGGCCGTAGCGGAGTTGGACGATCCGCGCCTCTCGCTCGTCAAGCTGGTCCAAGAGTTCTTTTACAACCTGCCGCTCGGTTTCGTCAAACAATTTCTCTTCGGGGCTGCCGACGCGGGTGTCGACGAGGATTTCGCTGAGGTCCATCTGCTCGTCGCCGAAACCGGCTGTGCCGCCGCTGGAAAGGGCAACGATGGCCTCCTGTACGGCCTTGGCCCGCTTGGCCGGCATCTTGAGGTCCTTGCGGATCTCCTCGGGAATCGCGGGTCGGCCCTTGAGGTGTTCCAGCTCGGACGCCTTCTGTCGCCAGCGTGAGATTTCCTCAGCCATGTAGGCTGGGATGTGTACGGGTTGGCCCGCTCCGATCAGGGCCCGGCGGATAGCCTGCTTGATCCACCAACTGGCGTAGGTGCTGAACCGCGAGCCCTGCTGCGGGTCGTAGCCTTCGACCGCGCGGAGCAGTCCGAGGTTGCCTTCCTCGATGAGGTCCGAGATGGGCACGCCGCGTCCGGAGTAGTTTTTGGCGATGTTGACCACGAGGCGCAGGTTGGCCCGGACCATGCGGTCGCGGGCCTGCCAGGCCAGATCGTTATCGGAATTGCGAAGCTGGGTCGCCAGTTCCTTCTCCTCGTCGGCGGTCAGGAGGGCGGTTTCGTTGATCTGGCGGAGGTAGACTTCCAACCCCTCTTCCGGGGCGAGCATCTTTTTATCCATTCACATGGTCCTATAATCTCGGGTCTTCCAGACTGATGTCCGCTGCTCATGTTGTCTATCGGCAAATGGGAAGGTCGGCGTTATGGTCTGGCCACCGTCATTATGCCCGGAAAGGCGATCGACCGCAAGGGTCGCGACGGTACCGGTCGGGGCGAAACGTAAAGCGGCCGGCGAAAGGGATCCTTCGCCGGCCGCCGATTTTTCCGAATTGTCCATTCCGCTGAAGCCTCAGGGTTTACTAATTCTCCTCGTTCTCCTGGTTTTCCTGCTTCCTCAAGGGAACCTGGACGCGATTGAGGCCGATGAAGCCGCCGCCGGAGTCCAGACCGCCGCGCAGCTCGCGCGGGGCCGGCTCTTCGCGACCGCCGGTATCCTGGCCTTCTTCGCTGGCCCACTCGGCCCGCTTCTTGGACAGCCCGATCTTGCGGTCCTGGGTGTCGACCCGGAGAATCTTGACCTCGATCTCGTCGCCGATCTTGAGTTCTTCCTGCGGGTTCTCGACCTTGTGGTCGGCGATTTCGCTGACGTGCAGGAGCCCTTCGAGGCCCGGTTCGAGCTCGACGAAGACGCCGAAGTTGGTGATCTTGGTGACCACGCCCTTGACGATCTGGCCGGGGATGTAGCGGGACGGCACGGCGTGGAGCCACGGGTCCTCGGTCAACTGCTTAACGCCCAGTGAGAGGCGCATCTTTTCCTTGTCCACGCCGAGCACGACGCACTTGATGCGGTCGTTCTTCTTGACCACTTCGCTGGGATGGGTAACCTTCTTGGTCCAGCTCATGTCCGAGACGTGCAGCAGGCCGTCGATACCTTCTTCCAGTTCGATGAAGGCGCCGTAGGTGGTCAGGTTGCGGACGGTGCCCTCGACCACGGTGTTCGGCGGGTACTTGTCGGCGACCAGTTCCCACGGGTTGGTCTCGACCTGCTTGATGCCCAGCGAGATTTCCTTCTTGTCCTTGTTGACGTCGAGCACAACCACGTCGATGGTGTCGCCAACGTTGACCAGTTCGCTGGGGTGGTTGATCCGCTTGGTCCAGCTCATCTCGCTGATGTGAACCAGGCCTTCCACGCCCGGCTCGATCTTGACGAACGCGCCGTAGGAGGTGATGTTGACCACCTCGCCCTGGACGCGGGAGTTGATCGGATACTTGTCCTCGATTCGCGACCACGGATCCTCGGAGAGCTGCTTGAGACCCAGGGCCACTTTTTCCTTTTCGAGATCGAAGCCGAGGACCATGACCTCGATATCCTGGTCGATCTTGACCATCTCGGTGGGATGGCCGATGCGGTCCCAGCTCATGTCGGTCACGTGCAGCAGGCCGTCCATGCCACCGAGGTCGACGAAGACGCCGAAGTCGGCGATGTTCTTGACCACGCCCTTGCGGATCTGCCCGATCTCGAGTTCGGAGAGCAGCTTGGCCTTGGCCTCGGCCCGCTCTTCTTCGATGAGTCGCCGGCGGGAGATCACGATGTTCCGCTGGGCCGGATCGATCTTGATGATCTTGGCCTCGATGCTCTGGCCGACGTACTCGCCGATGTCCACCGGGCGGCGGATATCGACCTGGCTGGCGGGCAGGAACACGGGCACGCCGATGTCCACCAGCAGGCCCGACTTGATCTTCCGCATGACCTTGCCGGTCACCTGGTCGCCTTCCTTGCAGGTTTCGATGATGCGTTCCCAGCCGCGGATGCGGTCGGCTTTGCGCTTGGAGAGGGCGACCATGCCGGTGTCGTCCTCGACCGTCTCCAGGTAGACCTCGATCTTATCGCCGGGGTCGATCTCGCTGGGTTCCTCGAACTCATGCAGCGGGACGACGCCCTCGCTCTTAAAGCCGATGTCGATGATGACACTGTCCCCAACCACCTCGATGATCCGGCCGGGCAGGATGGTTCCCGGTTTGAAGCTGGTGATGGTCTTGTCCACCGCCTTGTCCAGACCGCTGCCGAAGTCCTGCGTGCCCAGCGCTTCGCTGAGGGCCTTCTCCAGTTCCTCCTCGTTGAGGTCAATGTCTTTGATGATGTTGTGATCGACCATAAATCCTTGCCACCTAAACGTTTAAAAAGGTAAAATGTAACGTCCGCCAGCCACGCGCCGGCGGCCTATTTGCCATCGCTGATACTGCGGCCGCAAGCGGACATACCGCCAGCACGGCCAAAAGTCTTGATAGTATAGCACCCGCCAGGACGTTTGTAAACCGATTATTCAGCGACACTTGATCGTTGATCGTCGTGTGGGAGGCCGTGGCCGTACTGCCGGGATCGCCGGGCGCATCGGCAGCACAGAAACAGGGGCTTGCGTGCACAGGTTTTCCACAATCGCGATCCCAGCATTGATAAAGCCTGACCGGTAGTTATCGGACGAGGTGCAGCGGGAAAACCGGCCGTATCAGGCCTAGGATTACTTAACGTCCGATTAACAAGCGGCCGATAGAACAAATGCCATGTACCCGGACATCGCGGCTGGCGGCTTGCCCGAAAGTCCTGGTGCGGCAGTAACATAGACAAAAGCGCCCATAAGGAGGAGATATGCGGACCGTCGTCCACGTGACCCACGAAGCGGTAGAGAAGATCGGCGGCATCGGCGCGGTGCTGGAGGGATTGCTGACCAGCGCCGCGTACAACAAGGCGGTGGACCGCAGCATCCTGGTCTGCCCGCTTTTCACGACCGAAGGGCCAATGCAGACCCGGCTGGGTCGCGGCGGCGAGGTGCTCTACAGCTCGGTGGACGGCCACATCCGCAACGAGTGGGCTCTGAAATTCCGGAGCGTGGAACTGGAGCACAACGTGGGGATCGTCTACGGCCGGCGGACGTTCGTGAACTTCGACACCGGGCTGCGGGTCAGCCCGGAGGTCATTCTGATCGACCTGTCGCGGGCCGACTCCCGGAAGACCAACGAGTTCAAGGCCAAGCTGTGGGAGGTTTTCGGGATCGACTCGATCCGTTACGAGAACAGCTGGGACTACGAGCAGTGGGTGAAACTCGCCCCGTCGGCCCTGGCGGCGATCGAGGCGGTGGGCGGCGTGCCGCAGGACGGCCATTGCGTGATCACCGCCCACGAGTTCATGGGCATGCCGACCGCGCTGGGCGCGATCGCCAGTTCGCGACCCAACTACCGCACCATGTTCTACGCCCACGAGGTGGCCACGATTCGCAAGATCGTCGAGGACCATCCCGGGCACGACACGATGTTCTACAACGTGCTGCGGGCGGCCCGGCGCGACGACCTGTTCCTCGAGGACGTCTTCGGTCCGCAGGACCACTACTTCAAGCACGCGCTGGTCAGCGCGAGCAAGTACTGCGACAACATTCTGGCGGTCGGCGACTACGTGCTCAAGGAGTTGCGATTCCTGGGTCCGGAGTTCGAGCACGTCGATATCGAGCTGTGCTATAACGGCATTCCGGCCAGCAAGAGCGACATGAAGCAGCGGCTCTTGAGCAAGGCCAAGCTTCAGCGGTATTGCGAAATCCTGCTGGACTACCGGCCGGACTACGTGTTCAGCCACGTCTCGCGTCTGACGGTCAGCAAGGGGCTGTGGCGCGACCTTCGGATTCTCGAACACATCGAGCGGGCCTTCCGCCAGCAGAATAAGAGCGCGATTCTCTACATGCTCTCGACTGAACTGCCGCGGCGTCGGCGCGACGACATTCTGCACATGGAGCGATGGTGGCGGTGGCCGGTGGCGCATCGTGAGACCGCTCCGGACCTCTCGGGCGGCGAAGCGGCGTTGTACGCGGGCATTCAGGAATTCAACGCCAAGGCCCGGAACCTGAAGGTGCTGTTCATCAACCAGTTCGGCTTCGACCAGCAGAGCTGCGGCTTGCGGATGCCAGCGGACATGGAGTTCATCGACATCCGCCGCGGCACCGACCTGGAGTTCGGCCAGTCGGTCTACGAGCCATTCGGCATCGCCATGCTCGAGCCGCTGACCTTCGGCGGGATCTGCGTCGAGAGCAACGTCTGCGGCAATGTCGGCTTCCTGCATGACGTGTCGGGCGACGAGCTGCCGGAAAACGTGATCATCACGGACTACACGGACCTGGACGAACCCGCGGCGGAGATCGAGGAGTTGCTGCGGATCGACCAGACCAAGCGGAACCACGTCGAGCAGCGGGTGGCCCGGCGGATCGCCGAGCAGATCCTCCGCACGCTGCCTCGCGACAACGCCCACATGGAAAAGCTCATCGAGACCGGCTACCAGATGGCCAGTAAGATGAACTGGGACGTGGTCGCCCGCGACTACTTCCTGCCCGCGGTCGACCGCGCGTGCCGCAAGCAGCGTGTGCTCGAGGTGGCGTAAGGAAGGCGGCGGTTTTCCCCTGTGGAGAGTCAGCGGAGATCACGGAGATCATCCGCGCCAAACGCCCAATCGGTTCGTCCGGCGCCGGCGCTTCATCTTCCCCTGAAAATGACGGGCCGCGTTCAGGCTTCGATGTCAATGTGGGCGTTGGCTTCGGCCTGATCGTCGGGATCCTGGCCGTTGCCGTCCTCGGGCATGGCCTGGTGTTTGTGCCGCCCCTGCTGGTGCGATTCCTCCTCGTCGTGGCGGCGAACGCGGGTGCCTTCGGTCTCGAGGGTGTCTTCGACCTGGTGTTCCTGCTGGTCGGAGGCGCTGGCCTGCTCCCTGAGTTCCTCTTTCCGCCGGCGTTCTTCGACGGTCTTCTCTTCGGCCCGCTGCTTCTGGCTGACCGTAGCGGCGACCACTCCGGTCACGAGATTGGCTGGAGGTATTCCGGACATCGGGGGCCTCCCTTGGATCCGGCGACGGATCTATTCCTCGTCAAGCTCCTCCCCACCCGCGGGAATTTCGGTCTCGAATTCTCTTCGGCGATCGAGGAGGTGCTGCTTGAGCCTTTTGACGATGGCCGAGTGCATCTGGCTGACGCGTGATTCGGAGAGGTCGAGGGTCTTGCCGATTTCCTTCATGGTCATTTCTTCGTAGTAGTAGAGGAGGATGATCAGGCGTTCGGTCCGCGAGAGGCCGCGCATGATCAGCTCCTTGACGTCCTTCTTCTGCATTTCGACGACCGGGTCGTCGGAACGGCGGTCTTCGAGGACGTCGATTTCGCGGAGGTCCTTGTGGCTGTCGGCCTCGTTGCGCGGGCGGGAGAGGCTGATGAACGTGGTGCTGGTGGTATCGTTGATGACGCGGTCGAACTCCTCGCGCGAGAGGTTCATCCGCGCGCAGAGTTCCTGGTCGGTGGGCAGGCGGCCGAGTTCGGCCTGAAGGGCCTTGACCGCGTGATCGACGCGGCGCATGCGGTTGCGGACGATCCGCGGGACCCAGTCGCGTTCGCGGAGCTCGTCGAGAATGGCCCCGCAGATCCGCTGGGAACAATAGGTGGAGAACTTGACGCCGCGATCAAGGTCGAAGGCCTCGATGGCGTCGATCAGGCCGAGAATGCCGGAACTGATCAGGTCATCGAGATCGACCTCGTTGGGCAGTTTGGCCCAGACGCGTTCGGCGTTGTACTTGACCAGGGGGAGGTAGTTCTCGATGAGCCGGTTTCGCAGATCCACGCTGCCGGTGGCGCGATACTCCCGCCAGACCTGGTCGATGTTGGCATCCTTCTCCGCTACGGTCGCCGTCTGTTTCATAAGTCATCCTCCGTGAGACTGTGGGTCTTGCTGTAAAACCAATCCGTGGTTTACTTTTTGCCGCCGTCGGCGGCACTGGCCGGTTTCATGTCGTCCGCGGCCGCTGCGTCCTCCTGTTTGGACTGCATTTCGAGGTATTCGTTGATCGCGATCTGGGCCAGCCATCCGAGGACGGCCCCGAGCACGACGAACAGGATCAAGGCCCACCAAGCCCGGCGGAGAATGGTGGTCATGTCGTTGCCGGCCCAGAGGCCGGCCATGATGGCGGCCGAGAAGGCCAACAACCCCAACGATCCTGACGTCATCCTGACGATCATGCTTCCCTACGCTTCCTTGCGTTACGAGAACAGGCTGGCCACCTTTCGAAAGAACCCGACCTTCTGGGCGGGCACGTTGACGTTGCGGGCGAGCTTGGCGGCCAGGTTCATCAGGCAGTAGCTCGCCTGCGACTTGGGATACTCCAGGACGAACGGGCGGCGTTTTTTGACCGCCTGTACGACCGCGCCATCCTCGACGACGTATCCGGCGTCGTAGAGGGTCAGGTTGAGAAACTTCTTGGCGACCTGGGCGAGCCGCTGCTGGCAGGTACGGGCCTCCAGCCGGCTGGAAACGCGGTTCATGAGGACCGAGATGTGTCCCGAGGCGCCATCCTGAACGGCGGTTTTGATCATGGCGTAGGCGTCGGTAATGGCCGCGGGTTCCGGAGTCGTCACCACCAGGACCAGATCGGCCAGATCGACGAAGGTCATGACATTGCGGTTGATACCCGCTGCGGTATCGAAAATAACGAGGTCAGCCTGGGACTGGAGGTCCGATAACACCTGAACCAGGCGGTGGCGTTCGAACTCGGAGAGGTTGGCCAGTCCAGCCAGCCCGGACCCCCCCACCACGACCTGAAGGCCGCCCGCGACGGTGTGGATGATCTGGTCGAGTTCGACCTCGTTGTGGAGCACGTGGTGGATGTTGTACCGGCTGTTAACGTTGAGCAGGACATCCACGTTGGCCAGACCCAGGTCCGCGTCCACGAGGATGACGCGCTTGCCGCTGGCGGCCAGACAGATGCCGAGGTTGATCGAGGTGACGGTCTTGCCGACGCCGCCCTTGCCCGAGGCGACGGTGATGATCCTGGCCCTGGCGGGCAGGTTTCGCATCATTTCCCTGAGTTTGGCTGCCTGATCGTTAAGCATCCGAATATCTCCGTCAGGTTTGCGCCTGCGGGGTCAAGGGTTCGCCCGAGCCGCCGGGCGATCCGAATTCCGTACACTGGTCGAGAATGAGCTTGGCCAGCCGTTTGCCGCTGCCCAACTCGATGTCGTCCGGGACATTCTGTCCGGTGGTCAGGTAGGAGATTGAGCGGTCGAGCTTGCGGACGACATTCAGGAGCATGCCGACCCCGACCGCCTCGTCGAGCTTGGTGAAGACGACCTTGTGAATACCCAGAGGCGAGAACTGGTTGATGCTCGCCTGGAGGGTGGCGTGGCTGGAGGTGCTCGAGAGCACCAGGTGGACCTCGTCGGGCGAGGCGGCGTCGAGAAACGACTTGAGCTCCTGGAGCTTGATCCGGTCGTTCTGGCTTCGGCCGGCGGTGTCGATGAGGATCAGGTGGTGCTGCTGCTTGAACGACTCGATGGCCGACCGCAGTTCGTCGGGCGAGAGGACCACGCGAAGCGGAATGTTGATGATGTTGGCGTAGGTCCGAAGCTGATCGACGGCGGCGATGCGGTAGGTGTCGATGGTGATCAGGGCGACCGATCTGTTTTCGCGAAGGCGGAAGTTGGCGGCAAGCTTGGCGATGGTGGTGGTTTTGCCGACGCCGGTAGGTCCGACGAAGGCGATGACGCGGGGCTTGCCCGGCTGGCCGGCGGTGATCGGCTCGGGATCGGGGATCATCTTTTCGACGCAACGGGAGATGGCGGCGCGAACCAGTCCCTCGTCGCGAAGCTGCTCGGACGTCAACTCGTCATGGACCTGACGGGCGATGCCGTCGGCGAGTTCCTGAGCAACTTCCTGGTTGACCAGGCCCAGGTACATTGAGAAGAGTTCTTCGGGCACATTGGGCGTCTGGGACCGCCGCTGCTGGTCCACCAGTTCGCGGACCATCTGCTTGACCGCCTCGATCTCCTGCTTGAGCTGAACGGCGTCGGACGACGCGGCCGGCGGCATGGCCGGAGCGGCGACCGCGGGCGATGCGGGAACGGCCTCGTCGGTCCGCCCGGCCAATACGGTTTTGCGGACGCCGGGCGGCAGGACGTTGACGCCGGCGCCGGCGGTGATCTCGACCACGCGCCGGGCTCCCAGTCCCAGAAGTCCGCCCTTCTTGACCGTACGGGTGTTGAGGATGACCGCGTCGCGTCCCAGTTCGCGCCGCACCTGGGCGAGGGCGTCAGCCATGGAGTCCGCCTGGTAGGTCTTTAGCTTCATGTCGCTGCGCTCACATTCATGGATACCACGCCGTGGGACTTCAACTGCACGTCGCGTACGATCTCATTAAACGCCAAAACGGGTGTATTTGGAAGCGCCGATTCGATTAATCGGCGTAAATGGAGACGAATTTGCGGGGAGCAGAGGAGGATCATCTGCTGGACCGCGGAGTGCTTGTCGACCTCCTCCCGTACGGCGGCGACGATGGCGTTGGTCTGGCTGGGCGGCAGGGTCAGATAGGAGCCGGCGTCGGTGCGTTCGACGTGGGCGTTGACGGTGTCTTCGAGGGCCGGGTCGAGGGTCAGGCAGTTGACGGTGTTGTCGCGGTCCTGGACCTGGGCGCAGATGGTCCGGGCGAGGGCGTTGCGGACGTACTCGGTGAGTATCTCAAGGTCCTTGGTCTTGTTGCCCCAGTCGCCGAGGGTTTCGAGGATGGTCTGGAGGTCGCGGATCGGGACCCGCTCGCGGAGGAGGTTCTGGAGAACCTTCTGGACGTCGCCGAGCTTCAGGACCGGGCCGACGACCTCCTCGATGACGGCGGGGCATTTCTCCTTGAGGCCGTCGAGCAGCTTGCGGGCCTCGTCGCGGGTCACCAGTTCGCACGCGTGGCGTTTGATGACGTCGGTCAGATGGGTAGCGATGACCGAACTGGCGGGGACGACGGTGTAGTTGTTGCGTTCGGCGCGGGCGCGATCGGCTTCGGTGATCCAGACGGCGGGCAGTCCGAAGGCAGGCTCCTGGGTCGGTTCGCCGCCGATCCGTTCGCGGACGGCGCCGGAGTCGATGGCGAGGAACTGGCCGGGGAAGGCTGAGCCGCGGGCGATCTCAACGCCGCGAAGCTTGATCGCGTAGTCGTTGGCGTCGAGCTGCATGTTGTCGCGGATGCGGATGGGCGGGATGATCAGGCCCAGTTCGATGGCCATCTGGCGGCGGATCATGCTGATTCGGTCCAGCAGGTCGCCACCCTGGGACTTGTCGACGAGGCGGATCAGGCCGTAGCCGACTTCCAGCTCCATCGGATCGACGTTCAGGAGCGTCTCGACGGGCTCCTGTCTGGTCTCCGGTTTGGCCTTGGCGACGGCTGCGGCCTGGCGGGCGACTTCCACCTTCTTGGTTCGGGCCAGCAGCCAGGCCAACCCGGCGCAGGAGCCGCCAAGCATGAGCAGCGGGAGTTTGGGCAGCGGGGTGAGGGCGAGCATGCCGAGGAAACCGGCGGCGATGGCCAAGGCCACCGGCTTGGCGGTCAACTGGCCGAGCAGGTCCTCACCAAGGCTGCTGGTGGCGGTCGAACGGGTAACGATCAGGCCGGCGGCGATGGAGATGATGAACGCGGGAATCTGGGTGACCAGGCCGTCGCCGATGGTCAGCTTGGTGAAGGTCTCCATGCACTGGCGGACGTCCCATCCGTACTCGACCATGCCCACGTAGAGGCCGCCGAGAATGTTGACCAGAGTGATGATGATGCCCGCGACGGCGTCGCCGCGGACGAATTTGGAGGCACCGTCCATGGCCCCGTAGAAGTCGGCTTCGCGGGTAATCGCCTCGCGGCGGCGTCTGGCCTCGGGCTCGTCGATCAGGCCGGCGTTCAGGTCGGCGTCGATCGCCATCTGCTTGCCGGGCATGCCGTCCAAGGTAAACCGGGCGGCGACCTCGCTGATGCGGGTGGCGCCTTTAGTGATCACCACGAACTGGATCACGACGAGGATGATGAAGATGATCAATCCAACCGCCAGCGAGCCGCCGGCGACGAAGTTGCCGAAGGCCTGGATCACGTGGCCGGCGGCCGCGGTGGCCTCAGCGGCGCTGCCCGACCGTTCGCCGGCGGTGAGGATCAACCGCGTGCTGGCGGTATTGAGCACCAGGCGAAACAGGGTCATGGCCAGCAGCAGCGAAGGGAACGATGAGAACTCCAGAGGGTGCACGACGTAGATCGTAGTCAACAGGATGACCGCGCCCACCGTGATGTTGGTCGAAAGCAGCACGTCCATCAGGGCCGGAGGAAGTGGGATCAGGATGACCAGCACCAGCGACGTCGCGCCCAGCGGCAGCAGCAGACCGCGGTGCCGGTGCAGCACTCCGATCACCGGGATTTTGTCGAACGCCGCTGTCGCCATGTGTGTCGTCGGTTCCTATCGCCTGTGGTTTACGTAGCCGCCGCCCGGGCCGCAGCCGCCTTGGCCGTCGATCTACCGGAAAGTTCGTAGACATAGGCCAGGATCTCAGCCACCGCCTTGTAGAAGGTGGGCGGGATTTCCTGGCCGACTTCGCACGTCTTGAAGATCGCTTGGGCGAGCGGCTTGCGCTCGACGATCGGCACGCCGTGCTCGATGGCAATTTTGCGTATCCGCTGGGCCACGAAGCCCGCGCCCTTGGCCACCACCTTCGGGGCTGACATGGTGTCCGGATCGTACTTGAGGGCGATGGCCAGTTCCGTCGGGTTGGTCACCACCACGTCGGCCCTGGGCACGGCCATCTGCATCCGCTGCATGGCGAGCTGACGGGCCACGCGACGGCGGCGTTCGCGGACCAGCGGGTCGCCTTCCTGACGCCGCATTTCCTCCTTGACCTCCTGCTTGGTCATCCGCAGGCTCTGCTCGTGGCGGTATTTCTGGTAGATGTAATCGATGATGGCCAGTACCAGAAGGGCCGCCGCCAGCCTCACGCCGAGCGAGTACATCAGGTCGCCCGAGAGGCTGATGATCTGCAGGAAGTCCAAGCTGCTCATGGCCACGATCTGTGGCAGCCACGACTGGATGGTCAGGAACGCCACCGTTCCGATCACCAGCACCTTGAACACGCTGATCAGCAGCCGCATCAGCGACTGCATCGAGAAAATCTTGCCGAAACCGGAGATCGGATCGATCTTCTGGATATCCGGCTTGAGCGGGTGGAAGGTAAAGAGCAGCCCCACCTGCCCGAGGGTGACGATCAGGGCGACAAACAAGAAGGCCAGGCACAGCGGCCCGGCCGTCCAGACCAGGACGTGGGCGGCGAACTCGCCGAAGGTCATCATCGAGTCGATCGACACCAGATCGGGTCCGCGATACCCCAGCAGCAGCTGCATCAGTCCCGCCAGATCGTGGAGCAGACCGGGCGCGGCGATCTTCAGCGCCGCCATCGCCCCGAGAAGAGCCACCGCCGCGGTCAGGTCCTGCGACTTGGCGACCTGTCCCCGCTCGCGGGCCTGCTGGCGCCGTCGTGGGGTTGGGGCTTCGGTCTTTTCGCCTGCGTCTTCCGGAGGCACTGATTTCTCCTGCCGCTAGAACCCGAACAACCGGTGGACCTTGAGGAACACGTCATCGAACATCCGCATGAATATGTCGATTCCGGCGCCGAGGCTCACCACCGTCAGTAGAAAACCCATCACCGCCCGCAGCGGAAAACCCACGGAAAGGATGTTGAGCTGCGGAACGGTCCGGGCGACAAAGCCCAGGGCCAGAGTGGCCAGGAAAATGGTCACGATCACCGGGGCCGAGACCTGTATGGCCACTACGAAGGCAACCTGCACGATGCCGCTGAGCAGCACAAGGCCGTCTTCGCCGATCATGAAGCTGCCGGCCGGCAGCGTGGCAAAGCTTTTGATGACCGCGCCAAGCAGGGCGTGGTGGCCGCCGATCACGAGGAAGATGATCGTGGCCAGCCAGAAGAAGAGCTGCCCGAGCACCGAGGTCTCCTCATTGAACAGCGGGTCGAAGACCTGGGCCATGGCGATGCCCATCTGTTGGCCGATCATCAGACCCGCCAGTTCCAAGGCCGAGAATAGGGCCAGGATGGCGAACCCGAAGACCAGGCCGATCATCAACTCCGAGACGACGGCGGCGATCAGCACGGCCGGCTGGTTCGGGATGACGATCGCCGACGGATCGAGAAACGGCAGCACGACCAGGGAAATCACGCCGGTCAGCAAGGCCCGGATCTGTACCGGGATGCTCGCGCTGCCGAAGAACGGGGCGAACGCCACCAATCCGCCGATGCGGGCCATCACCATGGCCAGCAGCGGCAGGTTCAGCAGTGCGGTCAGCGCTTTGAGACTCTCGTCCATGTCAGTGTCCCGCTGAGACGTTGCCGAGCATGTCCCGGGCGAACTCCATCATCCGGCTTGATATCCACGGGGCGAAGACGACCACCGCGGCGGCCATCGCCAGCATCTTGGGAATGAAGCTGAGGGTCTGCTCCTGGATCTGGGTGACCGCCTGGAGCAGGCTGATCAACAGACCGACGAACATACCGATCAGGAGGATCGGAGCGGCCATCTGGAGCGTCACCATCATGGCGTATCGCGCCAGGTCCAGCGCTTCCGGTACCGTGATCGTCATCTTCCTTCCCTCGATCTTGACTGGTTGCGGACGACGGCTAGGCGAAACTGGACAGCAGGCTGCCCACCACCAGATGCCAGCCGTCGACCAGCACGAAGAGCAACAGCTTGAACGGTAGCGATATGAGCATCGGGGGCAGCATGAGCATGCCCATCGAGATCAGCACGGCGGCGATCACCATGTCGATGACCAGGAACGGCAGATAGACGCGGAACCCGATCACGAATGCGGTCTTCAGTTCGCTGGTCACGAACGCCGGCACCAGGACGCTGGTCGGCACGTCGCGCCAGCGCTCCACTTCCGGGTTGCCGGTCCGGGCGAGGAACATGAAGACGTCCTGCTCGTTGTTGGTCGCCTCGATCTGGCGGATCATGAACTCGCGGATCGGGCCCAGGGCGTTGGTCAGGGCCTGGCCCTGGTCGAGTTGGTTTTCGAGGTAAGGCGTGAGGGCGTCCTGCTGAACGCGGTACCAGGTCGGCGCCATCACCATGAAGGTCATAAACAGGGCCAGCCCGATCAGGACCTGGTTGGGCGGAAGCTGCTGAGTGGCCAGGGCCTGGCGGAGCAGCGCGAGCACGACGATGATGCGGGTGAAGCAGGTGACCATTACGAGGATGGCCGGCGCTAGTGACAGGACGGTCAGGAGGAACAGGATCTGGAGCGCGGTGGACATGCCCGTGCCGTCTTTGACCGGCGGAATCACCTGGCGGATGTCGGGGATGTAGGCCCCTTCGCCTCCGGCGGTCTGTCCCCACGCCGAAGCGGCCAGCGCAAGAACCGCCACCGCGATCGGAAGCACAAAACCCCTTCGCGAGCGGCGGACGGAACAACCATCAGAGACGATGCCTTCCATGGCTTAGCGCTGGCCTCCAATGCCCTTGAGACGGTTGATCTTATTTATCAACGAATTCAGCTCGGATTTCAACTCCAAAACACTTTCTTCTTCATTTTCTTTGCTGTTTTCGCGGTTTTTATCGGACGGATCGGGCTCGGAGTCCTCCTCTTCGAACCTCGCCCGCTCACCGGAGAACAGGCCCATGAAGCCGGCGGTGACACTGGTCGAGCGTCCCTGCTCAATCTGGCTGAGCAACTGGGCGACTTCGTCGGGATCGGAGACGGTCAGGAGATGGCTGACACTCTGCTCGCTCAGGCCAATCAGGACGAGTTTTCGGCCGACCTTGACCATGGCCAAGGCCTGTTTGGGCGAAAGGTAGGTTCGTCCGAGAACCTGGACGGCGGCCAACGATGAAAACATCCTGGCTCCCGGGTAGGCCTTACGGATCACCGCCAGAGCGACCACGATGAGCACGAGCACCAGGGCCAGGGCGGCCCACAGCGTTCCGCTGAAGGCGCTGAAACCGCCCTTCTCGTCGTTCCGTTCGCCGGACCGGAATTCCTCCGACCCTTTGATCGGGCTGTCCTCGACGCCCGGTTCATCGAGCGAGGCGGGGTTGTTGGCGCTGGAGGTCTCCTGTCCCGCGCATGGCAGAGCGGGACAGAAGAGACTCAGTCCGATAATCACGAGCAGGAAGCGCAGTTTTCCGTTCCGGCGAAGAAACATGGCCTGGCTGTATCCTTTGACGGCTGTGGGTCACTATTGAGTTGTGAACATGCGGTATTCGCCCCTTGAGGCGTCCGGCGATCGATCAAGGGGTCTGGTCGGCGACGATCTGACTGACCCGCACGCAGAAGTTGTCGTTGAGCACAAGGACTTCCCCGCGAGCCACCAACCGCTCGTTGACGTAGATATCGACGGGATCACCCGCCAGCTTGTCGATCTCGACGATCGAACCTTCGCCAAGCCGCAATACGTCCTCGACGAGCATGCGGGTGCGGCCCAGCTCGATCTTGACGTCCAGTTCGACGTCCTGAAGCAGGTCGACCGAGGTCGCGGCGGCGGGCTTGC
The DNA here is from genome assembly GCA_012729815.1 of Phycisphaerae bacterium. Taxonomy (NCBI): domain Bacteria; kingdom Pseudomonadati; phylum Planctomycetota; class Phycisphaerae; species Phycisphaerae bacterium. The sequence continues at coordinate 17,523 of JAAYCJ010000174.1, forward strand.
CAGCTTGCGCAGCGGCCAGTTCCTTGGCCAGATCGGGAAGCCCGGCGGCTTGACTCTCAGCGGCGGGCGAAGACGGCTTCGGTTCGGCCGCCGACGGTTCGGCGGATTGAACCGGCTTGTCCTTTTTGGGTTCTTCCGGCGACATGAGTTCCTCTTTCGGCCTCCCTAATCGATGGGGGTGGGCATGTAATGGGCAATCAAAACGTCCTGGATCTTCCCTTTTCCAATCAGTTCTTCAAGCACGCCTTTGAACTGGCGCCGGAGGGTCGAAAGGCCGTAGTCGGGCTTGTCGGTCCTGGCCAGACCCAGGGCGCCGGCGTCGGCCCCGGCGATGATCGTCCGCATGCGGTCGCGGATGGTGGCTTCGTGGTGCTTGATTTCCTCTTCGATGCCGCCGCCCGCCGCTTCGCCGCCGTGTCCGCCGTGGCCGCCGCCTTCACCTTCGCCGCCGAGCAGGTGCTTAGGCACCAGGGCGTGGACTTCCATCTCGATCACGTAAAGGCGGTTGGTGTTGGTGTGCGGACAGCGGATTTTGGCGATGGGGATCTCGGCCGTCTCCTGGCTCTCCGGGTGCTCGCCCTCGCCGTGCTGCTCGACGATCTCGATGCCCATGGCCTCGGTGGGACTTTGTCCGAAGATCTTGATGCCCACGAACACGCCGACGACCATGAAGACCAGCATGCCGCCGACGATCCCGCCGCCCAGGACCAGCTTGTTCGACTTCTTCGGCGTTGCTTCGGCGGTCTTTTCCTCTTCAGCCTTGGCCATTGTTCAACTCCCTGTCGCGGCGTTACGTTCCGAAGTTGCAGCGGATGCTCCGGGCGTACTCGATAGCCCGCGAGACGACCACGTCCATCGGTTCGCGGACCAGGAGGCGGTCGCCGCTGGTCAACGTGATCAACGTATCCGGCGTCTGCTCGACGAACCGGATCAGTTCGGCGTTGACCACGATCTCCTTTCCGTTCAGCCGCGTAACCTTAATCATGTTCTTTCGTTACCGTCCCATAACCGCCATCGGCCGGATCGGGCGCTGACTTTCGTTACCGCACCATCGAGAGCAGTTCGCTCAGGAGCTGCTGCGAGGTGCTGATGACCCGACCCGACGCGCTGAACGCGGTGGTGGCGGTGATCATGCTGATGAACTCGCGTGTCAGGTCCACGTTGCTCAGCTCCAATGCTCCGCCGATCAGGCTCCCGGCCCCCATCGCACCCGGCGTGACCAGTGCCGGCTCGCCCGAGTTGGGCCCGGCCACGAACGCGTTGTCGCCCTGGGCGATCAGTCCGCCGGGGTTCGAGAAGGTGGCCAGGACCACCTGCCCCAGGGTCCGGGTCAAACCGTTGGAGAAGGTGCCGATAATGCGGCCATCATTGGCGATGGCGAAATCATTCAGCGTGCCCATCGGGAAACCGTTTTGCTGGTCCATCAGCGGACCGGTCGAATTGCCGCCGAGCGGCGTGAGTCCCTGGAGTTTGGAGAAGTCCAGCGAGACCACCACCGGGTCCACAGCCCCCAGGTCGGCCCGGTTGACGGTGACCGAATTGCTCGTGGTGCTGACCAGGGTTCCGGAGGTATCAAAGGTCAAGGTGCCCGATCCGACCACCGGCGAAAGGTCGCTGTCGTCCTGCGACTCGGCGTAGAACCGCCAGGTGTTGCCGGTGCTGGTCTTTTCGATCAGCGTGAAGGTGATGTCCACGTTGGCCGGGTTGCCCAGGGAGTCGTAGACCTGGAAGCTCGTGAACTCGCTGGCTCCCTGGACGTCCTCGTCGATCTCGACGCTGCCGTAGGTGACGGCTGATCCGCCGGAGCCGGTCATCGAGGTAATATTGATCACGCTGTCGGCTCCGAGATTGCCGACGATCTCAATCTCACCGTTGGCGTTGACGCTGATCCCCGCGGGCGGGTTCTGGGCGGTGCTGGTGTTGATCCCGCAGACGCTTTCGAGCCATTCGGTCAGTTCGGCGAGGGTGGCTCCGGAGTCCAGAGCGGCGGTGCTTCCGTTGGTGACGGTGAAGGTGGCCGGCTCCAGGTTCCGTCCGCCCTTGGTCGCCTCGACGGTGATCGTATCGCCGGCGGCGAACAGCGCCACACCCGGAGCGGTGGCGGAGGCAACCGCGGTCAGGGCGGTGTTGCCGGTGGCGGGCACCGCGCCTCCGGCGATTACGAGGGCCTGCGAGGTGGTGGTCGCGGGCGCCGCGGCCACAATCCCGCTGGCGTCGAGGTTGCCCTTGAACCCGGCTTGAGTGGTCGCCTGGGCGATGGACAGCCCGCCGACCGGGATGGTCAGGGCCGAAAGCGTGCCCTGGGCGATGTTGAAATTCTCATCCACCGCGAAACCGAGCAGCATGTTTCCATCGGCGCTCACGAGGCGCTGGTTGGCGTCGATCTTGAACGCCCCGTCGCGGGTGTAGACGCGACTGCCGTCGGAGGTCTGGAGCATGAAGAAGCCGTTGCCCTGGATCGCGGCGTCGGTGTTCACTCCGGTCAATTCGATCGAGCCGGTGCCGAAGTCTCGTTCGACGGCTCCGGTGCTCACGCCGAGGCCGAACTGCATCGGGTTGGTGCCGCCGCTGGCCGTGCCGGGCGGCGTGCCGAACGACATGGTCTGGCTCAACTGGGTCTGGAACGTGGCCCGCGAGCCCTTGTAGGCCACCGTGTTGACGTTGGCGATGTTGTTGCCGCTGACGTCGAGCCGGGTCTGCGAGGCATTGAGGCCCGAGAGCGCCGAATACAGCGTCGAAGTGATACCCATCGTTCAGGTTCCTCTCTGAAAAATCAGGCGGTTTCGCCGGTTGCGGTCTGGCCGTTGACCTGGATCACGTTGTCCATCGACAGGCGCTGGCCGCTGTCAAGTTCGAGGTGGACCTTTCGGTCCTCGACCTTCACCGCGGTGACCACGCCGGAGACCTCGTTGGCCGACCCGTCGAGTCCGACCACGACCTTGCCGATCATGGACGAGGCGGCAGAGAGACTCTGGTTGAGCGACAGGTTTTCCAGCGTTTCGCTCAGGCTCATCGTGCTCTGGATGTTCTGGATCTGACCGACCTGGTTGACCAGATCCTTGCTTGACATGGGCTCGAAGGGATCCTGCTGCTGGAGTTCCTGGATCATGATCTTCAGGAAATCCTCAATTTTCATGCCTTTCGAACCCGTCGTCGCGGTGCCGGTCGCGGCGTTCGCGGTTTGTCCAACTCCACTGATTGTGCTCATAACGTCCTCCATCTCCGGTCGCCGTCAGGCGACGATGTTGACTGTTTTGACATTGGTCCGGCTCCGGCCGACGGTCATCGTCGGTCGCGGGCTTTCCGGCTCGGTTCTCTCCGCTTCATCCTGCGGTCCCTGTTGCCGCTGCGGTGGCTGGCGGTCCTGCCGGCCCGAATCGAAATTCTGGTTATGCTGGCCATGCTGGTGCTGCGGGTTCTGCCACTGCGGGTGCTGGGCCTGCGGCTCGCGTGTCTGGATTTCGAAACGGTTGACCGTGATGCCCTGGCTCTCGAGGGCGCTGCGCAGCTGCTCGAACCGCTCGGAAAGCACCTGCCTGGCCTCGTGCGTTTCGGTCACGATGTTCAGCCGCATCTGGTTGTCGACCAGGCGAACGTCGATCTTCAGACGTCCGAGTTCCGGCGGGTCGAGTTGCACCGTCAACTGGCTCTGGCGTTCGCCGACGTTGCTGCGGATCACGTGCAGGATGCGGCCGATGTTGGCCTGGCCCGCCTGCGAGGCGTCCGCCTGACGCGAGACCAGGGTCTCGAGCGATTGGCCGAACGACGCGGCGGAAGTCCTGCCCGAGACGTCCGTTCCGCTGAGGGCAAGGTTCGGCGCCATTCGCGGAGCCGAGTCGCCTCCGCTGTTGCGCGAGCCCGAGCCGTCGAACTCGTCGGTCATGGCCCGGAGGAACTGCTCGGCCAGGCCCGTCTCGAATACCACCCGCCGATCGCCAGCGTTCAGCCAGTTGGCCATCATGGCCGTCCGGTCCGGGATCACCCGGGCGGCGATCCGCGTCGCCTCCTGCAGCTTTTCGGCCCTGGCGGCGGTCTCCAGTTCCAGCGGGGCCTCCGTCGCCGGATCGGCCAGTTTCTCGATGGGCGGCTTGTCCGAACTCACAGCCGGGGCTTTCGCCTCGGACCGTGGCGGCGCGGCCTCCTGCCCCGCCTCAACCGCGGTCTGTGAGTCCGCCATCGGCTGACTGGCGAGAGCGCTGACGGTGGCCTCCGTGCTCGCCCCGGGGGAAAATCCGTTTTTACTGCCGTCAACGCCCTTGTCGGAACCGGCGTCCTGCATCTGCCCGGAGTCAGATGATTTTTGAACGCCGTCGCCAGTATCATTCGCGGCGCCGCCCTCCGACGCCGACGCTTGCCGATCCGGTGCCTCCGTTCCCTTCGCCCCGTCGGTCCGCGCTCTCTCGCCATCGTTTCGCGACTCGTCGGATGTCCGTTCGGCCCGCGCGCGGGTCTCGTCGGGACGTTCCTCCGCCCGATCCGACTTGGCGCCCTCCCGCTCCTGGCCGGCGGCCAGGCGATGCGAATCCGGCGAAGCCGATCCCGCCGCCCCGCCGGCCAGCATCTGGGCGAAGTCGTCATCGTTCTGCAGCTGCACGCTCGACCGTCCCCGTTCGGGGCTCTGAGCGGTCAACGACTCTCTTGGTGAAACCTGGATCATCATGTCAGATGCTCTCGCTGTCCTTCTGCCCGTTCAGGATGATTTCCTGGGTGCGTATCCGTTCGGTGATCTGCCGGCGCTTCTCCTGCTCAGCCGGCGTGGCGAATTCCTGGAGGATCTTGGCCTGGTTCCGCTTCGGCATGCTCATCAGATAGCGGACCACGATCTCCAGGTCGAGTTTCATAAAGTCCTCTTTGACCTGGTCCGGCGGAAGCTGGGTGTACATGCTCAGGGCCTGGCGGAAACCCTCGTCCTCGTTGGCCTTCTGCTGGAGTTCGACCTGGCGGGCGAAGAGGCCTCGCTCGTCCTGGAACGCCTCGCGATCGCGGATGAGCTTGAGTTCGGCGTCCTTGAGGCGGGTCAGCCGGTCGTCGACCACCCGGAGTTGACGGTCGAGCATGGCCGAGCGCATCTCCACCTGTTCCAGCCCCATCGCCGGCGCCTCAGCCGCCGGCTGGGTCGTCGGCGTCTCCTCGTGAACCACCTCCACCATCTCCTTACCCGCCAGCACCGCGGCGATGGTGTTCGCCACATCAGCGTTGAGTCGTCCGGACAGCACGAGATAGCCGAACAGCCCGCTCAGCACGAGCACGACCGCCAACGACACCAGGGCCAGCAGGTGGTAGATCAGTTTCATGCGTCGGTATCCTCATCGCCCATCTGGCGGCGCCACGCGTACTTGGACGTCGCCACGTCGTCCAGGGCCAGCGTTTCCTTGCGCCGCAACTCGGCCATGAAACGCTCGCGGGTCCGCTCCTTGAGTTTTTCCATGATGTCCGTCTGCTTCTTGGCCTCGGCCAGTTCCAGCTTCGCCTCGTCCACCAGCTTCTGGGCGCCGGCCAGCGACTGCATTTCCGTGTGCCGCACCACGTGCAGGTGGTTCAGGTAACGGCGGTCGCCGATGAGGCGGTCCGGACTCAGCGTTCCAACCAGGTCCGTCTGACGGATGCTCTCGTAGTGCTGCTCGATCTGCTGATCGACGGCGGCCAGTTGGTCACGGGCCCGGACAAGCAGCGCGACGCGCTGGGCAACCTTCCGCTCCTGCTGCTCCTGGCGGAGCTTGCGAAGCTTGAGGATTGGTTCCAGCCTGAATTTGAATGCCGCCATCGACTATTCCTTTCCCGCCGGCTGTGCCGACCCGCTGCGCTTGCCGTGGGCATTCTGGGCTTCCTGGTCGATCTTTGCGTTGAGTTCGAGCAGCGCCTTTTTGGCCTGGCCAAAGAGCACCCGGTCCCGCATGCCCTGGCGCACGAAGTTGTCGATGGCCGGGTGCGTTCGCACCGCCAGATCGATCTCCGGATTGCTGCCCGGCACGTAGGCCCCGATGTTGACCAGGTCCTCGACGTCGTTGAAGATCGCGATCAGCCGCTTGATCCGCGAGGCCACGTCCCGGTGCGGCGAGTCCACCACGTCCGGCATCACGCGACTGACGCTTTCGAGCACCGAGATCGCCGGATAGTGTCCGCGGTTGGCCAGCGACCGCGACAGCCAGACGTGGCCGTCGAGGATTCCGCGGACCGCGTCGCTGACCGGTTCGGTAATATCGTCACCCTCGACGAGCACGGTATAGAAGCCGGTGATCGAACCCTGATCCGACTGCCCGGCCCGTTCGAGGAGTTTGGGCAGCATGGCAAAGACGCTGGGCGTATAGCCCTTGGTCGCCGGCGGCTCGCCCGCGGCGAGCCCGATCTGCCGCTGGGCCATCGCCAAGCGGGTCAGCGAGTCAACCAGCAAGAGCACGTTGAGCCCCTGGTCGCGGTAGTACTCGGCGATCGACGTCGCCGCCATGGTCGCCCGGATACGCAACACCGGCGACTGGTCCGAGGTGCTGACGACGACCACCGCCCGCTTGCGCCCCTCTTCGGTCAGATCGCGATCGAGGAAGTCGCGAACCTCCTTGCCCCGCTCGCCGACCAGGCCGATCACGATCACGTCGGCTGAAGTGTACCGGGCAATCATGCCCAGCAGGATGCTCTTGCCCACGCCCGGCCCGGCGAAGATGCCCATGCGCTGGCCCTTGCCGCAGGTCAACAGCGAATCGATCACGCGGATGCCCGTGCCCAGCGGCTCGGTGATGCGTTTCCGCGTGGTGGCCGAAGGGGCGGCATTGGTCAACGGGTAGTAATCCTGCGGGCAAATCTCGCCCAGGCCGTCGACCGGCTGCCCGAACCCGTCCAGCACGCGTCCCAGCATCGACATGCCCACCGGCACGTGCTGCAGACTGCTCGTGCAGCGAACGCGATCTCCCCGGGCGACACCGACCAGTTCGTCGTAGGGCATGATGACGGTCTGGCTGTCCTTGAAGCCGACCACCTCGCCCAGCAGCGGACGCCCCGTCCGCCGAACGATCTGGCACTGCGACCCGACCGGCACCGGCAAATCGTCCGCGGTGACCGTCAGGCCCGCCACGCCGGTAACCACACCGGTCAGCCCGAACGGGCTGATCTGCTCGAGCAGTTCGTGTTGTCGGGCGAACATCGTGGTCATGCCGTCGGATCATCCTCGCTCTGCGGCGGCGCATCGGGTGCTTCCTGAACCGCTGGAACCCGGCTCCAGGCCTCCGTTCTGGCCTCCATGCCCGGCACCAGGTGCTTGGCGATCATTTCGATCTGGGTGGCGATGCGGCCATCCACCTCGCCGCCCGCCGACCGGACCAGACAGCCGAACCGCTCCACCGACGGGTCGGCAACGAATTTGACGTTCTCCATTCCCGCGCGGAACTCGGCATGCTGAGGATCGAGTTGCTCCAGCGACTCGAGGTCCACCGGGTGCATGCGGACGACCACCTGGTGACTCGATGCCACCAGATCGACCGCTGACCGGACGGAGGCCAGCACCGCCTCCGGATCGTGCTCCACCGTCCGCCGGATCACCTTTTCCGCGATCGCCAGGGCCAGGGCGAGCAGGTCGCGGTAGGCCCGGCTCACCAGTTCGTGGCGCTCGCGGTCGAATTTCGTCAGGAGGTCCTCCAGCGATTTGCGGAGCTCAGCCGCCTGCTCCGCGTGCTGCTTTCGGCTCTCTTCGAGGGCCCGCTTCTGTCCCGCTTCGCGTCCTTCGGCCAGCCCCTGTTCGATCCCGGCCTTGCGGCCCTGCTCTTTGGCCTCCGCCTGGAGCTGTTCCGCCTTCGTCTTGGCCTGTTCGAGGATCCTGGCCGCCTCGGTCCGCGCCGTCTCCAACTCGGCGAGGCCCTGCCGGCGGATTTGATCGGCTTCTTCCCGCACGTCTGCGATATTGAACCGCGAGGGCCGAAGCCCCTCAACGCCCAGCATCCTGTTCTTCAGCACTACCGCCATAGTCATCCGTTACACAATGATGTCGCCGGCTCCGCCGCGACCGGCGATCACGATCTCGCCGGCGTCGTCGAGCCGCCGAACAATGTCCACGATCTTCTGCTGCGCCGCTTCCACGTCGGCCAGCCGCACCGGACCCATGTACTCCATCTCCTCGTTGATCATCGCCGCCGCCCGCTCCGACATGTTGCGGAAGATCTTCTCCTTGAGCTCTTCCGAAGCCGTCTTGAGGGCCAACGCCAGGTCCGAGTTGTCCACCTCCTTGAGCACCGTCTGAATGCCGCGGTCGTCCACCAGGTTGATGTCCTCGAACACGAACATCAGCCGGCGGATCTGCTCGACCAGCTCCGGATCGACCGTCTCGAGCTGCTCCAGGATCGCCTTCTCCGTGGTCCGATCGGCCAGGTTCAGGATGCTCGCCACCGTCTCGACTCCGCCGGCCTTCTCGAACGTCTGCGACACGATCGCCGAAAGCCGCCCTTCCAGGCCTCGCTCGACCTCGCGGATCACCTCCGGATTCGTCTGCTCCATCCGGGCGATCCGCACCACCACCTCCGACTGCTTCTCCTGCGACAAACCGCCGAGCACCTCGCCCGCCTTCTCCGGCGGCAGGTGCGAGAGGATCAGCGCGATCGTCTGAGGGTGCTCGTCCTGGATGAACGTCAGGAGGTTTTCGCTCTCAGCCTTGTGCAGAAACGCGAACGGCGTGGCGTTGACCGTCTGCTCGATGTGCTCCATCACCCGCTCGGCCTCTTCCTTCGGCAGCGACTGTTCCAAAAGGGTCTTGGCCAGCAGGATGCCGCCCTGCTCGGCGTACGACTGGGCGAGGGCGAGGTTGTAGAACTCCTCGACCACCGAGTTGCACAGGTCCGGCTTGACCTGCCCGAGCCCGGCGATCTCCCGCGTCACGTCCGTCACCGAGTCCCGGTCCAGCCGCTTGAGGATCTCGGCCGCCGCGTCCTCCGAAACCGTCAGCAGCAGGATCGCCGCCTTCCGGATCCCGGAAAGCCGCTTGTCATCCACCGCCTGTTTCGATTTCTGCTTCTGCTGGACCGCCATGCGTCTTGGGCTCCGTTATTTGTCCTGCACGATCCACTGCCGGACCAGACTCGCCGCCGAGTCCGGATCCTCCTTGACCAGCGTGGCAACCTGCTCGGCCATGTTCCGCACCCGCACCGTGTCCTCATCGACCTCGACACCCTGCAGGACCCCTTCGGTCTGTCCCGCCTCGCCCACCGGACCCTGGTCCGATTCGAGGGCCGGCGGCGGTTCGTTGAGGGCCTCCAGATCGGTTCGCGGCAGCGAGATGCTGGACGAGGCCTTACGGAGCATCATCAGCACCATGGCCAGACTCGAGAGGGCCAGCACCAGCAGGCCCGCCGGTTTGGCGTACTCCATCACGCCGCCCGGCAGCACGGTCCCGCCGGCCCCGGCCGTCGCCGCCGTCGCCGCCTCGGCGCCGGGCGTCTGCCGCTCGTAGTACCAGCTTGCCTGGACCTGGTTCAGGTCCGTTCCTCCGATCACCGGAAGAACGGTCTTGCGGATCTCGGCCAACTGGGTCTGGATCAGCGTGTCCAGTTGTTCGGGGCTGGGCTTCTCCTCGCTGCCCGTGCGGTCGCGGTAGACCTGGAGGAAGTAGCTTCGGGGAACGTTCACTGTCGCCTGGATCGACTTGACCTCATCGGGCAGCGTCTGACGGACGATCGTCGTCTTGTCCCGCTCGTTGTTGAATTCCGTCTCGCTCTCCTTCTCGGTCGACTGCTCCAGTTGTTCAGCGGAGCTGGCCAGCGCCACGCCCACGTTCGGCCGCACCCCCGGTTCGCCGCCCGAATCGCCCCGGCTGTTGGTGCTCTTGATTTCATGCTCCTTCGAGACCACCGGTTCGCCGAGCTTCTGCTCTTCGGTGTGGACCTTTTCCGACTCCAGTTCGACGTAGACCTCGACCAGCGCGTCCGGAATGCCCAGGACGTGCACGACCTTGTCCACGAAGTGCCGCTCGTACTCCCGGCGACGGTCCAGCAGGTCGCCGCCAAACGCCGAGTCGCTGCCCGGCGCCCGGTAGGCTGAGCCGTCAGCCACGATGTTGACCCGGTCCCGGGTCAACCGATCCACCGCCCCGGAAACCAGGTCCGCCACCGCCATGACCAGATGTTTGCTCGGCTTGTTGCCGCCCCGCATCTGCAGGTAGACCGACGCCGACGGGTCGCTGCTCGGTCCGTCCGAGAGCAGCCGCCGGCTGCCCTGGTTGATAATCACGTGCGCGTCGTGGACGTCGTCCATCATCGCCACCACCTGGGCCAGACGCTGCTCCAGCGCCAGTTGCCAGCGCCGCTGGCGGTCCTCGGAGGTCAGCCACATGTCCGACTCTTCAATGTACTTGCGCCACCCCTCGCGCATGTCCTTGGGCAGCGCGCCGGCCAACTGAAGCCGGGCCAGCAGGCGGTCGCGGTCCTGCCGGCGAACCAGTATCTTGTTGCCCTCCACCTGGTACGTCACGCCCCACGTGTCCAACTGGTTCTGGATCGACGCCACCTCGCCCGCCGAGAAGTCCTGTTCGAGCAGCGGGATCAGTTCCGGCGTGGCCGTACCCACGATCAACCAGACGAACGCCAGCCCCATCAGAACCAGAATCAGCAGGAACAGAATCTTGTCCCGGGCGTTCAGCGAACCCAGATGCTCCTGAATCTGAACCAGCGCCTTTTTAACGAACTCCATTTCGTTTCACCCCGTAAGTGCGCGGATCGTCACATCCGCATGTTGCGTATCTCCGTATACGCATCCACCAACTGGTTCCGTATCTGCATCAGCAGCGAGAAGGCGACGTCCGCCTTCCGCACCGCCGAGAACACCTCAGCCACGTTGGTCGCCTGACCCGTGGCCAGTTTTTCGGTCGCCGTCTGCGCCTCCTGCTGCAGACGGTTGACCTCGCTGATACTGTCGAGCAACTGCTGCTTGAAGTCCTTGCCGTCGGCCGAGCCCGCTCCACCCGCCCCACCGACTCCCTGGCCGCCCTGGGTCGGCCGGACCTTGCTCAGGTTGTTCAGAAATTCCAGTTTATCCACCATGCCTGCTATCTCCCGTCTCTATCCGCTCCACGTCACGCGAGCAGCCGCATCGAATTGGCGATCATCGACTTGGACAGTTCGTACGCCGCCAGGTTCGCCTCATACGCCCGGCCCGCTTCGATCGCGTTGATGTACTCGAACGTAGGATCAATATTCGGATACTGCACATGACCGGCGTTGGGACCCGAGGCGATCGCGTGCTTGTGGCCCGGCTCGTACTTGAGCCGGAAGTCCGAAGGGTCCTGTTCGACGCTGGCCACCGTCACGCCCAAACCGTCGCCGGCCGACGAACCGGGACGAAATACCACGAACCGACGGCGGTACGGATTGGGCCTGCCGTATTCGTCCTCGGTCACGTCGGACATGGCCAGGTTTCCCGCGACCACGTCCATCCGCGTCCGCTGGGCGACCATCCCGCTCGTGCTGATGTCCAAACTCGTAAACATCTAATCCTGTCCTCTATCCGGTGAAGCTAGAACCGCATCCGGATCGCCGTGTCCAGCAGATGGAACCGGCTCCGAAGCAGTTCCATCGCCACGTTGTGCATGATTCCGTTCCGGGCCATCTCCGAAACCTGCTTTTCGACGCTGCGGTTGTTGCCGTCGTGGAACAGCAGGTACTGGTCATGGTCGATCTGAGGTTCCCGGTCAATCGTCGTCTGTCCGGATTTCCGCTGCTCGACCATCCGCTGCAGGTCCGACTGAAACGCCTCGCAGTCCAGGTCCTGGCACTTGTAGCCGGGCGTATCGATGTTGGCGATGTTATTCGCCAGCAGTTCGTGGCGGGCCTGGCAAAACGTTGCCACCCGCTCCAGAACGCCTATCTCCGGCATGTCCAACAGCCCTGACATCGCTCAAACCTTTCCGTCCCGCGGCGCGGAACCCGTACTGCCGATTCCTACAGCAACCGCCGTACCAAATACCAAGTCGTTCATTTGCAGCGATTTAGGATTCGCGCCCGATCCCGCTCTATCGCACATATTGCGCCTCCCGCGCAAAACCTGCGCCGGCGTAGTTCATCTCGACCCCGTCTTCCTTCCAACGTTTCAACTTCAGGCCCAGCGTCCGCAGGCCGATGCCCAGAGCCCTGGCCGTCCGGGCCCGGTGGCCGTCGTGCTCGGCCAGCGTCTTGAGGATCAGGTCGCGTTCCATATCCTCCAGCAGGTGCCCGGGCCGTCCGCTCAGTTCCGTGTCGGCCCGCTCCGGTCCGCGAAGCCACGGCTCAATCATCTCAGCCGAGATCCGCTCACCGCAACTGAGCACCCACGCCCGCTCGATCAGGTTCTCCAGTTCGCGGACGTTGCCCGGCCATGCGTAGCTCTCGAGCAGGCTCATCGCCTCAGCGTCCAGGCGGGCCTGAGCCCGATCGTCCCGGCGGGCCAGACGCTCGAGGAAATGCTCCGCCAGCATCACGATGTCGTCCCGCCGTTGGCGAAGCGGCGGGATATGGATCGGCAGGACGCTGAGCCGGTAGTACAGGTCTTCCCGGAACGCTCCCTGATGCACCCATTGGCGGAGATTCCGGTTGGTCGTGGCGATGACCCGGACGTCGGCGTCGCGGGTCACGCTGCTGCCGACGCGTTCGAATTGCTTCTCCTGCAGCACACGCAGCAACTTGGCTTGGAGGGTCAACGGTATTTCCGAGATCTCGTCCAGCAACAGCGTCCCGCCGTCGGCGAGTTCGAAACGTCCCCGGCGAAGCTTGTCGGCCCCGGTAAAGGCCCCCTTTTCGTGCCCGAACAGCTCGCTCTCCAGCAGATTTTCCGAGAGGGCCGCGCAGTTGAGGCACAGCAGCGGCTTGCCCGACCGGGCCGAGGCGGCGTGAATGGCCCGCGAAACCATCTCCTTGCCCGTCCCGCTCTCGCCTTCCACCAGCACCGTGGCCTCGCTGCGGGCCAGTTGGGCGATCTGCCGGCGAAGCTGCCGCATCGCCTCCGATTCGCCGATCAGTTCGCGGCCGCGGCACAGGTCGCCCACCGTGCGGCGCAGGGCCTCGTTCTCCCGCTGAAGCTCGCGCTGCTGCATCGCCCGCTCGACCAGCAGTTCAATTTCCTCGGCCTCGAAGGGCTTTTGAATGTAGTCATAGGCACCCAGCTTCATCGCCTCGACCGCGGTGGCCACCGTCCCGTAGGCGGTCATCAGAATCACCGGCAGGTCCTGCCCGGCCGCCCGAAGCCGCCGCAGCAGCTCGACGCCGTCCATGCCCGGCATCTTCAGGTCCGTGATCACCAGGTCGAACGGGCCCTTGCGGACCGTCTCGAAGGCCGAGGCGGCCTGATCGAACGTGCGAACCCGGTATCCGGCCCGCCCGAGCGTGTGCATCAGCGAATCCCGCATCAGTTCCTGGTCATCAATCACCGCAATCGTTGCCATCGTCCTCTTCCTGTTGATCCGTCCGTTTGCTTGATCCCTTGACCGGCAGCTTGATCGTCACCTGGGCTCCGCCCATCTCGCTGCGCCCGACCGCGACGGCCCCCTCGTGGGCCTCCACGATCCGATGCACGATCGCCAGACCAAGGCCGGTCCCGTTGTCCTTGGTGGTGAAGAATGGATTGAAGATCCGGTCGGCGACTTCCGGGGCGATTCCCGGACCGCTGTCGCCGACGCTCAGCGTCACGCGCCCGCCGCGCCGCGAGAGGGCGACCGCCACCACGCCGCCTTCGCCCGCAGCCTCGATGGCGTTGCGCACCACGTTGAGCACCGCCCGCTGCATCATATCGCGGTCGCAGACCACCGTCGTCTGGGCCGGTCCACGATACGAAAGCTGCGTTCCGCGCGCCGCGACCAGATCACCGAGCAACCCGGTCGCTCCCTGCACGACCGCCACGAGATCCGCCTCGTGCATCCGCGGCTCGACCGTGTGGGTCAGGGCCAGCACTTCCGAAACCAGCGACTCGAGCATGCGGACGCCGCTGATGATCTTGTCGGCCAGGTCCACCGAACCGCCCAACTCGCGAAGATCTCGCTTCAGCAAATCGGCGTAAAGCCGAATCCCGCCCAGCGGATTCCGAATCTCGTGGGCCAGGCCGGCCGCCATCTCGCCCAAGGCCGCCAGGCGCTTACGCCGTTCGAGCTGGCGGTTCTTACTGGCCAGTTCCGAACGCAGCCGGCGGACCTCCCGCTGCAGGACGTCGTGGCTCTCGCGAAGCTTCTCCGTCGCCTCGTTGTAACTGGTCAGCAGCCCGAGCAGTTCGTCTTCCGTCAGATTGAGTTTCGCCAACGTCTCGCTCATGGCTTACCCGCTGATCTCCAAGTTCAGGCCCGCGCCGTTCGACGTCGGACGACCCGCCTGTCCGCCGCCGTACGCCTGCGTCGCCGCCCGGCCCTTCGAAGCCGCGGTGATCTTTCCAGCCACCTGCTGCTTGCGCGAAAACAGCTCCTGGCAGTCCTCCTGATCGTGGGTCAGCAGCAGGTTGAGCATCTCCTGAAGCTCACCCAAAAGCTGCTCGATCTCCCGGCGGCACTCGTCGTCGAGCTGTTCCCTGACCCGCTCCCAGTCCTGCTGGTACGGGGCCAACTGACGGTGCACCTTGCCGATCGTCTCGACGATCCGCTGGCGTTGCCCGAGCAGGGCCAGCAGCGCCTCGGAGTCCTCGGCTTTGATCAGGGCCCGCTGCTGCTGGGCCAGGTGCTGGAGTTGCTCGTAGCACTCCCTCTGTTGCTTCAGGAGCTTCAGAAGCTCAGGGCCGATGGCTGAGGGGCTTTCCACTTGTTCCACGATCCGCTCCGTCACACTAGAAATCGTTTGCCGTTTCCGTTCCCTGGGCCAGCGTGCTCATCCGGCTCTCCTCGAGCACGCCCGACCCGTAGTTCCACTCGATCCATCGCCGCCACTCCTGGCGGGAGAAGATCGTGCCCGGCCCGGTGAATGCCTCGTCAGGCAGTTGCTGAATCAGCCACTTCATCTGCTCCAGCACGGCCTTGATCTTGCCCCAACGCCCCAGCCGCTGGTAGGCGTTGACGATCTGCAGGTAGGCGGCCAGGGCGATCTGGTCCCGCTCGTAGTGATCGACCACCCGCTTGTAGGCCCGGACCGACTCATCGTAGTCGCCCAGGTCATAGAGGCAGTCGGCGTAGTAGAGGTAGGACAGCTTCAGATACGTATTCTCGAGGTCCGAAAGGTCCGCCAGCGAATCCAGCGAACGCATCGCGTCGAGGTACAACTCGGAGGCCCGGACCAGACTCGTCTTCCAGTTCAGCAGCAACTGCGACTTGAGCTCGCGATCGTTGGTCCGATCCACCTGCCGCAGGTGCTCTTCGGCCAGACGCCGGTAGGACTGGGCGATCAGGAACCGCGCCTCCGGACAGGCCCGATCATCCGGGTAACGCTGAAGCGACTCCTCCAGCCTCGCCGCGCACTCCTCGTATCTCTCCTGGAAGTAGCAGAGCTTGCCCAACAGGAACAGGGCCTCACGGAATTCGAGGGCCGAAGGGTCCAACTGCTGCTGGTTCGACGTGTCATCCACCATGGTCCGCAGCAGCGTCTCCGCCTCGCCGTAGTGCTCCGGTCCCAGTGTCATGAGGCACTGGGCCGTCAAGACCATCGCGCGAAGAGCCGGGAGCGTCCGAGGATACTCGTCGATCAGACGCTGATACTGCTCAATCGCCTTCTCCGGCTCGCCGCGACCCTGGTAGAGCTGCCCCAGCCGGGACAGGGCTTCGGCCAGGTGCGGGTCGGCCGGCCAGGACGCGACGAACAACTCCAGCATCGAGGTCGCCATCGAACCGTCGCCGGCCAGGTCGTAGCACGTCACCGCCTCCCACAAGGCGTCGGCCGACGCCCGATCGGCCATTCCGCGGCCGTGAGACAGCGAGATGAAGTCATCCGCCGCCTCGCGATAGTGCCGGCTGGCCCGTTCCCGAAGTTCGGCGGCCAGCTCCGGCGAGCCCACCTTCGCCAGTCTGCCCGAGAGATCCTCGGCGACCTGGCGATGCCACACCGCGATTTGACCCAACAACTCGTGGCGAACCCGCTCATCCTCCACCGCCGTCTGATCGTATTCCAGTTGGGCGAACGGCAACGCCTCTTCCAGGTTTCCGCCGTCGGCCAATTTGCCCGCCACCGAGGCGATCGAGGCCACGACGTCCTCGCGATTCATCAGGCGATTGTGGCCAACCTTCGCCAGGAGCGCGAAGGCCTGATCGTAGGCCATCCGCGACGCCTCGAAACGATGAACCCGGGCCAGGGCCGCAGCCCGACCCACCAGACCCGCCAACGCGTATTCGCTGCCGGGATGATACGTCATCACATCGTGGAAGAACGCCAACGCCTCCTCCGGCCGGTCGTCCTGCAGACAAAGCCGTCCCAGAAGGAGCGTCGTCCGGGCCTCCAGATCCCCTCGAGTCTCCAGCCGATCCAGGATGTTTCGTAACGAACGCTCCGCGGTGTCGATATCGCCTTTGGAGTACTCGCCGAACGCCAGAGCGTATTCCAACTCGTCCCGCTCGTCCTGTTCCGTAACCCGCGAGAGGACCTCGCGGATCAGCGTCACCGCCTCGTCGAATCGGCCCTGCCCAAAGAGCCGCTCCGCCTTCAGGCCCGCCGCCCAAGCCAGTTCCGAACCCGCCAGATGCGGCTCGGCCAGCAAGGCGTCCAGGACCGCATCATATTCTTCGTCGAGGCCGTGCCCGGTCTTGGGAAAGAGCCTGACCAGCGAACTCAGCAGAGCGATCCGGTCGCAGCCGTCGAGTTCCAGCGCCATCTTCAGATGGTCCACCGCCAGGCGATAGCGACCCAACACTTCCGCAATCTGCGCCGAGATCACCAGTTCATCGAGAGTCAGCGGCCGTCCTTCGGCCGAAGCGGTCAGGTGCTGTTGGGCCAGCATCAGAATCTTTGGTCGCGGCGTCCGCTGCGACATCTCACCCCGGTAAAGGGCCAGGGCCACCAGGTGGTGCAGATGACGTGCCTGGTCCTCCTCCAAGTCCCGTTCCGCCAACAGATGAAGCCCAAGCTTGGCCGAGTCGAAGTGTCGACCGCGGCTGAGCAACTCCTCGCAAAGACTGGCATATTCCGCCGTGCTGAGCTTTTTTTGACTCGAGAAGAGCTTCACCACGCCCAAACCGGTCAGAACCAGGGCCACGATCAGCGCGGGGATCTGCCACTTGTCGCTCAGATCCTTCAGAAGAATGTTCAGCCATCTCGGCTTCATCGGGGCTCCATCCCCAAAACCGGTTTCCCGTTCGTCCCGCCGATTCCCCGGCGGCTATTCAGTTGTCGCGTTCGCCGCTCGCGCCGCAATCTCATTCGCCAACGGGTGGCCCGGTAATTCCTTCACAGCCAGAGCGACCTCCTGTCGCCGACCCGTTCCGCGTGCGACGCCTGACCTCGCCGATCGGTCTGCGCAACGCCTCGGCGGTTCGTCGCGGAGACACTGCGTCCGATGCATGCGTCGTCAAATCCTCGTTTTCAACCCCAGTGACGGGTTCGGCCGCCGCTCAACCGGCGACCGCGTTCTGCTGCACCCGGCTCGCCAGGAGCCGCTTGATCTGCCCGAGAGGAAGACTGCTCTTGAGCCGCCGGATCTCCGCCAGCGTCTCGAACACCTCCGGGCCGTACAGCCGATGTCCTCCATCGGTCCACCGGCTTTCGCGAATCAGGCCCATGACGGTGTAGTTGTGAATCGTCTGACGGGAGAAGCCCGAATGCTGCACCACTTCGCCAATTCGGTAGAGCTTGGGCGGGATGATCTGCCCCACGTTCCCGCCTGCCTCGTTCCGCTGCTCCGCCGACACCCAATTTTCTCCTCTGCCGTCGCGTGATTCGTCTACGTTGAATTCCGTCATCCGACGTTCCACTTCCGTCTCCGAAAGACTGGAAGGCAGCCAGCTACCGCCCGTTCGCCAGCCTGCCGCACAGGCCTAAGCCTTATGTGTTTTATAAAACGTCTAAGTGAGGATTCCGTCAAGCGAATAAAGTCCTATAACCTAGAACTTCATAGGTTTTGGCATCGTGGTGGGCCTGCAGGTGTCAACTGGCAGCGAATGCGTTAACTTATTGTGAACACATCTGCCCTGACACTCCCCTTATTTCCCCCGTTTTTCCCCAGCTATCCCAGCTTTTCAACAACCTTTGAACAATTATTCGCCCTACTGCTTGAATCCAGCACCCTGGACAGCGGCGCAAGTTCCGATAATATAACAACATACACATGCTGCCTAACAAAATACAAACACCGCTTCTGCCGACTGGCTTTTTGCCCCTGGTAAGCCCCTTTCTGGCGGGTTGTTCGCAGCCGCACCAAATGCCACCGGCGCCTCGTTGCTGCTATTTCGGCAAACTGTCCCTTCAAACATGAAGGCGCTTGAAGGCATCCGGCCCAACCGATACAATCCGCCCCAACTGTCATGACAATACCCGGTTCGTCCGCTCTCGGAGGATAGCCCATGGCGACCAACCCATTGCGACTGGCCATGCTCGGCATGGTCGAGGGAAACGGCCACCCCTACTCCTGGTCGGCGATCATCAACGGCCGGTACGATGCCCAGGTAATGGCCGACTGCGGCTACCCGGTGATCCCGCAGTACCTGGCCGCCAACCAGAACAAGCTCGGCATACCCGGAGCCAAGGTCACTCACGTCTGGACCGACAATCCGGCTGAGGCGCCCAAGGTCGCCAAAGCCAGCTTCATCGATCAGGTCGTCTCAAAGCCCACCGACGTGATCGGACAGGTTGACGCCGTCTTTGTCGCCACCGACATCGGCTCCGAGCACCTTGAACGCGCCAAGCCCTTCATCGACGCCGGCATTCCCACCTTCATCGATAAGCCGCTGGCCGACAATCGCGACGATCTCCTGATGTTCATCGACCTTTACCGCCAGGGCAAGCCGATCCTCTCCACCTCGTGCATGCGCTATGCCAGGGAAGTCGAAGCCCTCAAACAGGCCAAGGTCGGCCAGCCGAAGCTGATCACCGGCTTCACCTGCAAGTCCTGGGCCCGCTACGGCATCCACGCCCTCGAAGGGCTCTACCAGCTTACCGGCCCCGGATTCGTCTCGGTCCGCGACGTCGGACAGGAGAACCGCCACACCGTCATGCTGACCCACCGCTCCGGCGTCGACTCGCAGCTCTGGGCCTACTACGACGCCTTCGGCGGCTTCGGCTCGTATCAGCTCATCGGATCCGAAGGCGCCGCCTACGCCAGGTTCACCGACACCTTCCACGCCTTCAAACGTCAGATCGAGGTCTTCATCGACTTCATCCGCAGCGGCGGCCGACATCCGTTCCCGCCCGAGCAGACCTTCGAGCAGATCGCGATCATCGCAGCCGCCATCGAATCGCACAAACGCGGCGGCAAGGAAATTGTGCTCGCCGACTTCATCCCCCCTGAGCATCTGCCCAGGTAAATCAATCCAGGAGGTCCACCGATGGGAATTCTCGACAGCTTCTCGCTCAAAGGCAAAGTCGCC
This sequence comes from Phycisphaerae bacterium, assembly GCA_012729815.1. Taxonomy (NCBI): domain Bacteria; kingdom Pseudomonadati; phylum Planctomycetota; class Phycisphaerae; species Phycisphaerae bacterium. Next base: position 36,943 of record JAAYCJ010000174.1, read on the forward strand.
ATCGTCACCGGCGGCGCCGGGCTCTACGGACGGCAGGTCGTCGAAGCCGTCGCCGAGGCCGGAGCCACCACCGTCACCGCCTCGCGCAATCTCGAAGCCCTGGAAAAGGTGGTTGAGGGCCTCCGCGCCCGCGGTCTCGACGTGCACGCCGATCGGGTGGATCAGGCCGATGAGCAGTCGGTACGCGGTCTCGTGGAGCGGACCATCGACAAGCACGGCCAGATTGACATCCTGGTCAACAACGCGGTCCTGCGGCCACTGAAGGCCGGCAGCACCGATATCGAAGGCTTCCGCAAGTCGATGGAGGTCAACGCGGTCGGACTCTACATCATCACCGAACTCGTCTCAGCCCACATGAAGCAGCGGAAACAGGGCTCGATCGTTATGGTCGGCTCGATCCACGGCATGATCGGCGTGGACATGACCCTCTACGAAGGCCTCTCGATCACCGGCCTGTACCCCGACTACTTCTTCCACAAAGGCGGGATGGTCAACTACACCCGATGGTTGGCCGGAGCTCTCGGCGGCTACAACATCCGCGTCAACTGCGTCTCGCCCGGCGGCTTCCTCTCCGGTCAGCCGGAGGAATTCATCCGACGCTATTCGGCCCGGACGATGCTCGGACGCATGGCCAACGACGAGGACCTCAAAGGAGCCATCGTCTTCCTCGCCTCCGACGCCGCCGCCTACATCACCGGGACTAACCTTCCCGTCGACGCCGGTTACACGGCGAAATAGACGACATCGGTCACCGTACCGACAGCCCCGCTCACTCCTGCGGGCATCGCCACCGAAGCAAACCGATATCCCGCGGCGGACCGATCTGACCTTCCGGCGTGGGCAGGCAGCCTTGCGCCCGTCCGTACACCGTCAGGATCGACCCATCCGGCAGCAGCACCGACGACGTCGACTGCGGACTGGACCACCATGCCCCCTTGTCCCGCAGGTTGCCCGTCCACTCGTCCAGGATGATCCGCCGGTCCATGTCCCACGTCCGCCCCTCGTCACGGCTGACCATCGCCTCAATCCCGTACGTGGGGAAACCATCCGCATTGAACGGATAGCCGACTCGCACCACGTACGTCATCACCATCCGGCCGTCCGGCAACACCACGAAGCTGACGAAGTGCCGGCCGTAGTCGAACAGCACCCGCACCGGCGACCACGTGAGCCCGTCATCCTCTGAAATGGAGATTCCGAAACCCGAGTACAGGTCCGGCGGCTCCATGCCCTCCGGCTGACGCTGCGCCCGGTCGCGGAAGCGCGCAGGCAGATCGGTCCGGCAGTACGCCACGAGGTGCCCAGCCGGCGCCCGAACCAAGCCGACCTCGTTAACTCCCTGCCACTGAGGGACGGCGATCTCCTCGCCCCACGTGGCCCCTTCATCGTGGCTGAAGCGGATGTAGGCTTGGCTATAGTACCCTTGGGCCGGATACGCGTCGCCTTCATGGCTGTACGCCGTTTCGGCGATGCGGGTCACCTTGCCCGTCTTGGCGTCGCGATCGACCAGGTACGGCTCCCACTGCCAGCCGGCCCACGGCTTGCCGTTGCGGCCCGCGGGGATCGGACGAGCCTCCCACGTCCGGCCGAAGTCCGTGCTGACCCACCGTTTCTCCACCCCGGAGAACATCACCGTGCCGCCGCCCAGATACGTCAGAGAAAGCGGTGTATCGCCGAAGTTCTCGCCAAACTCCGGATTCCTCGCGTCGCTGGCGATGAGCTGCGGCTCGCTCCACGTTTCGCCGCGGTCGTCGCTGAACATCACCGCCGGCCTGCACGGCCGGTAGTCCAGGTAGGCCGCCATCAACAGCCGATCCTTCTCCGGCATGTACACCAGGTACGGCATGCCCACTACCCGGTTCCATCCCTCAGTGAGCACCTGGAACTCGGCGTCGAACTGGACGTACCGCTCGCCCTCGATCCGACGAAACGCATGAGACCTCCAACCCGCCTGCTTCGCCACGATGCCATCTCCTTCCAGCCGATCATTCTTGCCAACGACGCAGCCCGATAGCATAGCAGCTTGACCGGCCGTTGCCAGTAACGATTGGCTCAAAATTCGCATTCGCTCGGATGCAGTCCGACTCCCCCGTTGACGAGGCAGGGGTGTGGGTTACAATCGGCCGAAAGGCTTTCTTTCCCTGATGAGGACACGCTTGAACTACTCCTGGACCGGTCTGTCGCTTCGGGCGACGACGTTGCTGTTTTTTCTGGCCGGCGGATTCGCCGCAGCCATGCTGCAGAAGGTGCTCAATACCGCCCTGTGGCCGGGCAACCACGCTGCGCTGGGTTTTGCCCTGTTTCTGCTGCTGGGTGGCCTGCTGGGTCTTTCGCTGCCGGAGCTTCGCGCGGCGGCGACGCCTCTGCTGCAGCTTCAAGTGAGGGGCGAGGGGGCCGGCCGCCGCCCGGGGCAATTCCAAACGGCTCAGACCGCCCTAACGCTGTGCGGACTTCTACTGATCGTCGTCGCGATCGTCTGCTCCGCCGCCACCTCGTTGATCGCCGACTCGCCGCTGTACTGGTCCGACCGGCTGGCCCTGACCCGCTGGTCGTGGCCGCTGCTGGCCATGCTGCTGGCAGGCCTGCCCGCTTGGCCGCTGGGGGTGTGCCTGGGGCTGCTGGTGCAACTGGTGTACAGCGGTTTTGTCCGCCTTCATTGCCCAACTGGCCTGCAGGCGTCGCACCCGCGCGTCCAGCACGTGCTGGCTTCGGCGATCGCGTGGATGCTGGCTGGTCTGGTTGCCGGGTTTTTGCTGGGTAACCTCTCAGCCGACCGGTGGTTTGTTCGGTGGCACGTGCTGGTGCTGGTCCCGTGTCTGGGTTGGCTGGCCGGCATGCTGCCCGCCCTGGCCCGCAAGACCGCTGCGGTACCCGCCCAACCCGACGCGACGGAGGACCAACTGCCTCGCCCGGTCTCAGCCAATCTGCCCGAGGTGGCCACCGCGCCAAGCCAAACCGCCCTGCTGGCTGCGGGTGTGCTCGGTTGGCTGGGCCTCTGGCAGGCCTACCACTGGCACTTCGCCCTGACCAACTGGTTTCGGGATCCGCCGATGGCGACTCGGACGATGCTTCTCGCCGTTCTGCTGGGACCTCTGGCCGTTATGGCCGGACGGTTCTTGCACCGCCACCTGTGCAGCCGGATCGCGCCGTTGCGGCTGACCCCCATCGATCGCCAGGGCCTCTCGCTGGCCGTTCTGGCCCTGGTCAACCTGATCTGCCTGCCCCTGACGGTCGCGGCCGATGCCTCCCCTGCGACCACACAACTGCTTTTGTTGCTGATGCTTGCGATCTACGTCCTGTGCATCGAGTGCGCCTTGCCGGCCCTGGCCCTGGGCCGAACCAGCCGCTTTGATCTCTGGTCGGTCCTGGCCAAGGCCCTGGCGTTCGGCGCCGTACTGGCGATCGGGTCGCTGATCGTCTGGCATCGCACCTCGACGGGCAATCTGGCGGCCTTGGCCTTGGGTTCGATCATTGCGATCGCCGCCGCCGGCGTAGCCCTGATCTACGACGAGCCGCACGTCCGCGTCCGACGGCTGGCCCCGCCGACCGCGACGGCGATGAACGCGGCCACGTTCCTGTCGCTCTATGCCGTTCTTGTCGCCGTCGTGCTCGTAACACCCAAGCTCAAGCCCTACTGGCTTCGCGGCCAAGCCCTGGCTGCGGCTGAAACCCACAGCGGCAGTGCGTTTGTGCATGAGGGACCGCAAGGTCTTGTGATCAGTACCCCTGAATTGACGTTCACCGGCCGCAACGGCGGTGTATTGGGCGAGGAAAGCCTCCACCTGGCCCGCCTGCTGATCGAGCCGCTGGAGATCTCGCGAGCCGCCCGCGTGTTGCTCGTGGGTTTCCCTTGTCCCGCCGGGCAGGACGACGGCAGCCCGCTCGCGATGTGCATCCAGACCGATTTTCAGGTGGCGGCCGCCCGGCTGGCTTGCTCGTGGACCTCCACATCGACCGCTGACACAACCGCCCCAGCCTCCAAGCCTGCCGGGCCGGATGATCCCGAGAGTCTCACGAACTACCGAAAGCTGGATCGTCTGGATCTCCGGATTCTTCGAGACCGTTACGATACGGTGGTCGTCCTGCTGCCGACACCGAGACGCCCTGCCACGTGGCCGAAAATAGCCCTTACCCTCCAGAAGACGATCCGCCTAGCCGGCGACGTCGACCGCCTCTATTTCATCCTGCCCGGCAACTATGGCCCGGCCAATGGGGCAGTCCAAGCCGCACTGGCCGCTGCCGTACCCGACCAAGGCCTGATGCGGCTTGATATCTCCGGCCAATCCGGAGACTGGACCATTCTGGGTACTCATAGGGGCATTGAATCAGCAGCTACAAAATTACTTATGGTTAGCGATCCCTACTTCACACGTCGCTGACAACAAGTCTCTTCCGCCACCCCCTAACACTTCTGCTTTTATTAGAACATCATTACTAAATATAACTCCCCACCGCTGCAGTTTCACCACTAGACATATGGCATAGTTAATATAAGGAAACGAACACGATCATCGACGTCCCGCGCATTAAGTCGCCCTGCACAACCGTCGATAACAACACTGGAAAGCTGGGTTTGCAGTTACTTTGAAAGGTCGCCATGAAAGACAAGTCGCCCTGGCTGATTGAAGTGATTATTACAGCCATCGTCCTGCTGGTGATGGCTTCGGTGCTCGTGCCACACCACGGCGAGGCGAGTTCCAACCCGCCCTCGCAGGAAAGTTCGGCCGCCCGATAGCCGTGACGATCGGCAACCCGATCGGCACGCAAGCCCGCTGGACGACGGAGACAACGAGAGAGGGGTAAAGAAAATGAGTCTGACCGAACGCATACACGAAGTGCTTCTGACCCTGTTCGTGGTGGTCTTCCTGCTGGCCGTCTGGGGCCTGACCGGGGTGGGCGGAGCCGACAGTCTTCCCGTGAGCATCTGGACCGCGATCGGCGCCGTCAGCGCGGCCGGCGCCCTGCTCGAGATCTTCATGCACCTTCGCACCCGTCAAGCCCTGAAGGTCATGCGAACGCAGCTCGAGCGGATGTCCAACCAGTCGCAGGTCGGCATGGTCATGATCGACGACCACTGGCCGGTGGCCGGCCTGGCCAACATGCTGAACCACTACTTGTCCCGCATCCGCCAGGAAATGGACGAGCAGACCCGCCGGCGGCGCGAGCTCGATCTGCTGGTCGCCGCGGTCAATGCCGAAAAGAGCAACACCGAAGCCGTCATCAGGAGCATCACCGATCCGGTGCTCGTGCTCAACGCGTTCGGCGAACCGATCCTCTCGAACTGGCACGCCGAACAGCTCTTCGGCTTTTCGGCCAAGGAAGCCAAGGGCAAGTCTCTCGAGGACCTGGTGAATGTTCAGCGGATCCTCGCCCTGGTGACCGAGGCCCGCAGCGGCCGCAAGGAACCGATCCGCGACGAATTGTGGATTCGCGACCCGGCGGGAACCGACCGCTGCTTCGACGCGACGGTCTCTCCGGTATTCATCAAGGACGACGCCCCGTGGGCGATCGTGCTCACCCTGCACGACCTGACCCGCGAACGCCAGTTGGCGGAACTGAAGAACGAGTTCGTCAACCACGTCACCCACGAGCTTCGCACCCCCCTTTCGAGCATCCGCGCCTACACCGAACTGCTGCTTGACGACGAGCTTCAAAGCGCCAACCAGCGGGCCGATTTCTACCGCATCATCGATAATGAAGCCGCCCGTCTCGAGCGGTTCATCGAGAACATCCTGAACCTCAGCCGGATCGAATCGGGAGTCATGCCGTTTGTGCCCGTCCCGGTCGACCTGACTCACGAACTCAGGGAAGCAGTCGCCCTGATGCAGATGCAGGCCCGCGAAAGGCAGATCGATCTGACCCTGGAGGCGCCGGACAGCCTGACCGTCCAAGCCGACCCCGACCTGTTGCGCCAAGCGGTGCTCAACCTCGTGGGCAACGCGGTCAAGTACACGCCGCCCTCCGGCAGCGTCACCGTCTGCGCCTGGCCGGTTCAGGACGGCGTCTGCCGCATCGACGTCAGCGACACCGGGATCGGAATTGCCCCGCAGGACCAGGAACGGGTCTTCGAAAAATTCTATCGCACGCGGACCGGCCACCAGATCGCCCCGGGCACCGGGCTGGGCCTGGCCCTGACGCGAAAGATCGTCGAGGAACTCCACGGCGGACAGCTCACGCTCGAATCGACCCCCGACAAGGGCTCGAAGTTCACCATCAACCTGCCCCAGCCGGTCGACCTGACGGTCGAGGAAGCCCGGACGCTGGAAACGGTCTAGCCGCAGGGAGTCATGGAACGCCAGACGCAAACCATCATCATCGTCGATGACGAGCCTCACATCGTTCGCGTGGCCGAGTTGAAACTGGCTCGCGCCGGCTGGCACGTGGTCGCGTGCCACGACGGACAAGGGGCCTGGGAATCGCTGCAGCGACACTCACCGGCCATGGTAATCACCGACTATCAGATGCCGCAAATGGACGGGCTGGAACTGGCCCGAAAGATGGCCCGCGATCCACGCTTCGCCTCGGTGCCGGTCATCCTGCTGACCGCACGCGGCTTTGCCCTGTGCGAAGCGGACCTGGAGACCACAAACATCGTCAAGATTCTGAGCAAGCCCTTCAGCCCGCGCGGGCTCGTGGCTCTGGTTCGCCAGGAACTGGAGAAAGCGGTAGCGGAGGCGGTGACGTGACCCATGCGCACGCGGACACCGCCGTCCTCTCGCCGATGATCGAGCACGTGCGGGCGCTGTGGTCGCGGCTGGAAGGGAACGTCGGCTGGATGGACCGCGACGGCCGTTCGGATCTGGCCGGCTGCGACCCGGACCACTGGAATGCCCTGGAAGACGCCCTCGCCGAGTCGCTACGGCAGTGCGCTCCGGTCCAATTCCAGGCCGCTCGCCGTAGCGGCTTGGCCGTTCCCATTCTGTCGTTCGGAAGGTGCGTCGGCAGCGTCGCCTGCCTGGTCGCAGGCCGCTCAGTGGACGAGACGGACGCCCTTCTGGCCGTCTTCGCCGACCAGCTCCGCGGCGTGGAACGGCAGACACAGGACCGTTTCGAGTTGGACTCGATGTCCGAACAGCTTGGGCAAAGCTATGAGGAGCTGAGCCTGGTCTACAAACTCGGCGGCGGAACGAACCTGACCGACGGCCCGAAGGAGTATTTCCAGCGGTTCGCCGATGAACTGCTGGAGATCATCGGGGCCCGAACCCTGGTGGCCCTGATCCAGCCGCCCAAACAGGACTACAGCCAACCGTTCATCGCGGGCGAGGGACTCGGCTCGGAAGTACGGACCGAGGCGGTCGCCCGCTACGTGCTCCAACTCGCTTCGCGAACTGCGGGGCCGGTCATTCTGACCAACCTCTCGGCCCATCCGACGCTGGTGCAACTGACCGGAGGAACCGACCGAAGCATGCTGGCCGCTCCCTTGCGGGCGGGCCAGAGCGTGCTCGGCGTGATCGTGGCCATCGACAGGCACGGCCGGGACACGTTCGACTCGGCCGATGCCAAACTGCTCAACTCGGTGGCTGAGCAGACCGCTGGATTCCTCGAAAACCGTTTTCTGGTCCAGGACCTCAACGAGCTGTTCATCGGCCTGCTGACCAGTCTCGTCAGCACCATCGACGCCAAGGACCCCTACACCTGCGGACACAGCCAGCGGGTCGCCCTCATCTCGCGGTGCATCGCCGAATCGCTGGGCCTGGGCATCAACGAAATCACGGAAGTCTATCTGGCCGGGCTGTTTCACGACGTGGGCAAGATCGGTGTCGATGACGCCGTCCTGGCCAAACCCGGACGCCTGACCGCCGAAGAGTACGAAAAGGTCAAAGAACACCCGGTGATGGGGGCCAGGATCATCTCGGGCATCAAGCAGCTTCGCAACATCATTCCCGGCGTGCTCTACCATCACGAACGCTACGACGGCTCCGGGTATCCTGAAGGGCTCAAGGAGGATGCGATCCCGATGATGGGAGCGATCGTGGCCCTCGCCGACTGCCTCGACGCCCTGACCTCCGGCCGAACCTACCGCAGCGCCCTGAGCTTCGAAGCGGCCATTACCGAACTCACCAGGCCGGAAGAGAAGAAGTTCTCGCCGGCGATCCTGCATGCCCTGCTCGAATGCCCCGCCAACACGCTGGAGCGCCAACTCCAAGCCGCCCAATCGGAAAACAGAAGCAGCCAGCCCATCCCGTCGATCGGCTGGCTGCAGGACTATTAATTCACCGAGTAAGCGCTCAGTCTCTCGTCCACCGCACTCCGATCAGTGCGAAACCTGTCAGCAGCAGAGCCGCCAGGATCGCCGCCAGACCGCTGCACGGCAACGGCATGTCCAGATCATCCACCTGGGCATCCGTCTCCTTGGGCTGCTCGACCGGAGCCGCCGGCTCCGGGGTCTCGTCGGGCTCCGCAATCGGCTCCTGCACGTCGCGGACCGGCGAAGCCGCTTGTCCGCTCTCGGCGAACACCGCCACGACCGACTTGGGACCGTTCATGATGAAGCTCAGCGGATTGTCCGTGCTGATCTGGTCGCCTTCCCATCGGACGAAGCTCCACCCCTCCGACGGAGTGGCCGTCAGTTCCACGATGCTGCCGGCGGCGAACAGGCCGCCGAACGGCACCACCTCGCCTTCGCCGACGATGGAGATCGACAGCGGATGGTTGATCGTGTCGGGCCGGATGAACTCCGCCTGGACGGTCCGGTCGCGATTCATCAGCACGGCGATCGACGGTTCGTAGATGAACTCGGTGTCCAGATCGCCCCACCACCGCCGGAACTCCCAGCCTTCTTCCGGCTGGGCGACGAGGTCCACGAACGTATCGTCGTCGTAGATCGGCCCGTTCGGATCGCGAACGATCCGCCCCAGACCGGTGACCACCGGGGTCAGAATCCGCTGCTTGATGAACACGGCCTGAACCGCCTTGTCCTCGCCCATCACCACGGTCAGCGGATTGGTCGTGCCGGAGGCGTCGCCCTCCCAATGGTCAAACCGCCACCCCTTGGCCGGCGTCGCCGTCAGCGCCACGTTCTGATCCGGCGAGTAGTACGTATCTTCCGGATCCGGATTGACCGTCACCGTGCCGCCGCCCACCGCGCTGGCGTAGATTCGATACGCCGGCTCGAACTTGGCGACCACCGACGTGGGATGAACCACCTCAACCCGGGTCGGATTCTCCAGCGGCCTCTCAGCCCCGACCCACTCGCTGAACCGGTAGCCGGGGTACGGAACCGCGGTCACCGAAAGGTAACTCAGCTGCTGATAACTGAATTCATACCGATCTCGCAGCACCGCGCCGGCCCCTTCCGGCTCGGTCGTCGTGCTCACCAGGGCGCCTCCGCCGATCCCGATGACAGCGGCTTGGCTGAAGCTGTACGGAGTGGTGCATCCGTCTCCAGGCAGATCGATGCTGTACCATCCGTCGCACTGCCCGGACCACCCGAGATTGAAATGGTACAAGTAGTATCGCTCATCCTCGTTGTCGTCGTCCTGAATGTACTGGTAGCCGTCCAGAACGAACGCGTGTCCGCCAAATCCATTCTGGCCGCCGTAGAAGACCGGCCGTCCTTCATCCAGTTCCAGCCTCATCAGGCTTTCCCAGTCGCTGGTGGTGAGCATATAGCTCGGAACATACTGGACACTGCTCGAGTACTTCCAGTTGTTCCTCAGGGCATAGGGAACGCGACTCGAGAAAGCACCCGACCCGCCCAACTCCGCCGGCCCATAGTCCATGCCCACCGTAGCCCCGACGTAATAGCCGAGCCGCGCCACCGCGTCGATCTCACTGGTCGGGCTGCTCGGTGTAACGTATTGGCTGGTAATCGCCTGCCAGTTGATCGCAGGCTCGTCGGTCAGGTCGTCGATCTCCACGTGAAGGTCGAGCGAGGAGGTATAGTAGTTGACGCCGCCTTGCCCCTTGCCATCAAAGGGATATTTCCAGTAGTTCATGATCTGAGCCGTCGCGGTGGCCACACATCCGACCACGCAACGGGTTCCGCCATACATCGGACAGAACCGATTGTATGGATCCCCCTGGTCCCACCGCGTCGTAACCATCGGACCCACCTGGTTGATGACGGTGGTCTCGCCCGCCTGCGCGCTCAAGTCGCGAAACTGCTCCGCCCTGGACTCGACCGTGGTCCACAATGGGTTGGCCAAGTTCCGATCGTTGGCCCGCGCGCACTCGATCCTGCTGAGCAATTCCTGGTAGAGCGCCTTGGCCGTCGGATTGGCATTGGGATCGAAGGTGTTGGTCTCCGAATAGAAAAAGACCGGGACCACCCCATCCTCATTAACCACCACCAGATCACCGCCGGTGGGCAGACGGTATTTGTAGGCCACCACGTCGCCGGTCTCGCTGGCCAGTTCACCGGCGAAAGGCGTCGCCGGTTCCGGTGCGTTCGGGGTGGGAGTCCATCCCGCGCGAGCCAGGTGCCAGCCGGACAGGTACGCCCAGTCCGACGCCATCTGGTCGGCTGCGTCACGCGATACCGGCGCAGCCTGCACCATGCCGCTGATCGTCAAACCACAGAGGGCGAGAAGGGTGGAAAGGACAAAGAAGCTGCCGGACCTTCGGGGGGCTCCGGAAATTCCGTCTGCCATGGCATCCTCCAGGCAAATGAACGAGGTTCTCTGCAGGGGTCGGGCCTTTTCTACCGATCTTAAAGCCAAATCTATAAACAAATTACGTCATTCGACATCGCTTTTCAACAGAAAATTCCGCCCGTGTTCAAACAGGAAAGCCGCTGCGTCACACAGCGAACGCAACCCGATACGAACACGGGCGATAGGCCCCTGTGTCCCGGCAGCTACAGTTATTTGATATAACTGTCAGTGTACGACGCACTGACCGCATTGTCCCTTCCCGATATGACGGTTGCTTGTAACGGTTCACTGCCACGTCTATAATCGGGACGGCGCGATTGGCCGGGTGGCGGAATCGGCAGACGCTGGGGACTTAAAATCCCCTCCCCGAAAGGGGGTACGGGTTCGAGCCCCGTCCCGGCCAATACTCGATCCTGCCGCCGATGTTGCCCTTGACGCTGGAACCATCGTTGCGGATAATCCCACGGAATGTGTCGGCCCAGGGATGTGCCGGCCTGCATGGCAGATGGAAACAGGAACATCAGCGGTGTCCAAAAACGCATTGCTCATAGCCGCAGCAGGCCTTGTCCTGTGCGGATGCCAGTCCCAACTCACGTGCCCTCGAACCATCTACCTCGATGGGGCGGGTTGGTACAGCGGCCACTTTTCGGTTCGAAAAGGGCTTCGGGAGGCCGGATACACCGGCGACATCGAGCGGTTCGGCTGGTCCAGCATGCTCGGGCCGCTCCCGGACCACCTGCTGGCTGGTCCGGACCATCCGCGGGTCGACAATCTGGCTGACCGGATTACCCGGTTGCGGCGGGCCTGTCCCAAGGGGCAGATCGTCCTGGTCGGCCTCTCAGCCGGGACCGGCATCGTCATTCACGCCCTTGAACGTCTGCCCGTCGGCATCTCCGTCGACTACGTGGTGCTCCTGAGCCCTTCGATTTCAAGCCGCCACGACCTGACCCGGGCCCTGCAGCACATTCGCTACCGTCTCTACGCCACCAGCAGCCCGTATGACATGATCCTGGCCGCCGCGCCCAGCGCGGGCCTCGAGGGCGGTCGCCCGGCTGGGCAGGTCGGTTTCCAGACGCCCAGGATATTCACCTCCGGCAAGCGGGAGCTGTACGAGAAGGTGGTCAACCTGGCCTGGCGACCGGAGTACGCGGCGTGGGGCTGGGACGGCGGACACACCTCCGCCACCAACAGCGATTTCATCCGGGTGGTGATCGCCCCTCGGATCATGGACGAACAGCCACATCCTTTGGACGCCTCCATTGTGGAGCGATGAAGCGGGTTGCCGATGAATGGGTTGGTCAGACAGTGGATTGGCGCGGGTCTGCTCGCACTGGCGCTCGCCGGATGCTCCGGCAGCGAGTTTGAGGACCGCGGGCTCCATCACAAAGCCTATCAGGTGTATCTCAAGCAGGTCGAGGCCAGTCCCGGCAGCCGGTCCGCCGTCCGCGGCATGGCGAGGACCGCCCCGCTGGCCGCCGCCTACTGGCAGCGCCAAGCCTATGCAGCCGAGGGCGCCGACAACCTGCTCGAGTCCGCCCGCTCTCACAAGCGGGTCCTCGAGATCAAACCCAACGAGATCGGCAGCATCGCCGCCCTCCGTAACATCGCCAAAAACCACCCCGACGTCTACGCCCAAGTCCTGCCCAGATCGCCCGAAGTCAGCCTCGCCCAAGCGGACGCCGAAGTGAACGAATCTGCCACGCGTCCGTCCGTTCAGGACAGCGCCGAAGCTGAGCAACCGCAGCCCGAACCGCCTCCGCCGGCCCCGGAAGCCAAACCCGAACCGAAACCCAAGCCCATCGAATACGGTCCCATCAACCGCCCAATCCGGGCCAATCCGTACGAGTTCAAACCCACCGTCCGCCGCACAGATCGTGACGGCGAGTTCCTGTTCTCGCTGCGGGTGAGTTGCGAGGATAACCGCTATCCGAAGGAGGCAAGACTCAAGGACGGCCTGAGCGTCGAGTTGAAGGACACCGACCCGGATCCGCTCGACGCCGATATGAACGTCTACCTGCGCGGACGCCGGATCGGCAAATTCAAGAACCTCGCCGAAGGCGACGCCATGGTGGTCATGGGTGCAAGCTCGCGGATTTACGAGATCATCGTCCTGCACATTCACGATATGACCGAGACGGTCACCGTGGCTCTGCGACAAAGCGAGTAATGCCGCTTGCCGGGCGTCTTCGGTTTTTGCCTCTTCGCCATACGGCTTCTACGGCACGATGCTTCGGGCGTTGCTGAAGGCCGAGGCGCTGGGCAGCAAGCCGGTGTCCGTGCCGCTGGGAAACCAGAACCGCGCCTGACGCGCCCCGGATCCCAAGCCCTCGTCGGCGTCGCTCGGCCCATCCGGCTGATGCTCGACGTGGCCGTCGAAAAACAGCATGTTCAGCCCGTCCAGATGCCGGAACGCCTCCCGCCGTCCCGAGCGGAACCGGTACGAGAGGCTCGGACTTTCGGTCTCAACATCCTCTTCGTCCAGCCACGCCCCGTGGGTCGTATAGCTGTAGTCCACGTTGCTCATCCGCTGCGGGTTGCCCCGATCAATCTTGCAGGCGTCAGCCAGAAACACCTTCCAGGACGGATTGGCCAGATTGTCCAGCCGTGGGAAATGACCATCCGGGACGAACGGATGGGACCAGAACAGTGTGCCCGGGCCAAACCCGGTCCGCCGGCTCACCGGAACGTAAGTGAAGTAGCGGCAGGTTGCGTAGCTTGAGACGTAAGTCTCAATGTTGATCCGGCTGGCGTGATTCAAAAACGCCCGCCACTGGTTGGCCGGGCAACGGAACGCCCACCGCTTCGATTGGTCGTACCGCTCGGGTATGTCGGCCGGTACGTCCGTCACCATCATCGCCAGAAGCGGCGAGGCCCAGTCAAAAATGTGCACCGCCGGCCAGGCATCCCGCGTCGAGTTCCATGCGTAGTACCCGCCGTAGACGGGCCAGCCTACCCCGCCGGGATTGGCCCCATTGCCGCTGGTATTGGGCGATCCGGGCAGGTAGTCGTCGTATTCCCGCGCGTAGGCGGCCATCGCCTGCCCCAGCGCGTGCAGATTGCCTCCGCAGACCGTCTGGCGGCCCAACGCCCGGGCCGTGCTCAGCGTCGGCAGCAAGATGGCAATCAGCAGCACAATCACGGCGACCACCACCAGCAGCTCGATCAGGCTGAACGCCCCGCGCGCACCGGTTAACCCCGCGCTACCTCGCATCGTACCAGCCCTGCCTCTGTGATAACCGGCTGTCACTATACCATACACCGCCAATGGACGCCAACCTTTTTTGAGGCAATCTGAGCCGTCCCGGGCCCAGCCAGCGGCAAGAACCGCAGAACCCTCCGCACCCCCCTCCCATCCCACGCCGCCGCCCTTCCCGTTGCGCATCGCCCTGGGCCACTTGCCCGTTGCGACGATTCCGCCGACGACGTATAATCCTCACTCATGTCCACACAGAACAACAAACAGTCCAAACAGTCGGGTTCGCTCAGGTTCGTCGTGGCCGTCATGAGTCGCGACCGGGTCGGCATCGTCCGCGACGTCACAGCGGTCCTAAACCGCCAGAACGCCAATATCGACAGCATCAGCCAGACCGTCCTGAGCAACTACTTCGCGCTCACCTTCGTGGTCAGCTTTCCTGAGCCGATGGAAGACGAGGCGGTGCGCGAACTGCTCCGGTCGGCCGGCGCGGCCGGCGAGTTTGAGGTCGGCATCAAGACTTTCGAACCGGGAGTCGAGGACAAACCCGCCCTCACCGACGCCGACAGCTTCGTACTCACCGTCACCGGTCAGGACCGCCCGGGCATCCTCGGCCAGCTCGCCGCCTACCTGGCGGGCAAGGGCATCAACATCCTGGACCTCTACGTCCGCCGGCCCGACGCCGAGCAGTTCGTGCTGATCTCGCAGCTCGCCGTCCCGCGCCGGATGAACATCGCCCAGATCCGTCTCGACATCGAGGAACTCGGCCGGCGGATCCACCTCACGGTCGCCCTCCAGCACGAGAACATCTTTCGCGCCACCAACGAACTGACTCCCCCGTCCACTTTCTTTTAGGATCCCATCATGCTGCGTACGGATGACATTCTCTCCACCGTCCGAATGCTCCGCGAGGAGCAGCTCGACGTCCGCACCGTCACCCTCGGCATCAATCTCCAGGAGTGCGCCTCGTACGACGTCGATCACCTCTGCCAGAAAATCCACAACAAGATCCTGGCCAAGGCCCGCCAGCTCCTGCCCGTCTGCGAGGAGGTCGGCCAGAAATACGGCATCCCGATCGTCAACAAACGCCTGACCATCAGCCCGATCACATGGTTGATGGAAGGCCATCACGAGCAGGCCTACGTGCAGGTCGCACGCCAACTCGACACCTCAGCCCGGGCCGTGGGAGTCGATTTCCTGGGCGGCTTCACCGCGCTGGTCCAGAAGGGCATGACTCCCGGCGAGCGGGCCTATTTCAACGTCCTGCCCGAGGTGCTGGCCAAAACCGACGTGATCTGCGCCTCGGTCAACGCCGCCTCGACCAAAGCCGGGCTCAACGTCGATGCGATTCTCCTGGTCTCCGAGGCGATCAAGCGGGCGGCCGAACTGACCGCCGACCGCGGCGGGTTCGGCTGCGCCAAACTGGTCGTCTTCGCCAACATTCCCGAGGATAACCCCTTCATGGCCGGCGGGTTCCTCGGACCCGGCGAGCCCGAAACGGTAATCAACATCGGCGTCTCCGGTCCCGGCGTCATCAAACGCCGTCTCCAGCAGATGCTCCAGGACCATCCGGAGGCCAACCTCGGCCAGATCGCCGAGCAGATCAAGGAAACCGCCTTCCGGGTCACCCGCGTCGGAGAACTGATCGGCCGCGAGGTCGCCGCCAAGCTCGGCGTCGAGTTCGGCATCGTGGACCTCTCGCTGGCCCCGACCCCGCGGGTCGGCGACTCGGTCGGCGAAATCCTCCAGGTCATGGGCCTCCAGCACATCGGAAGCCCCGGCACCACCGCCGCCATCGCCCTGCTGACCGACGCGGTCAAGAAAGGCGGCCTGTTCGCCTCCAGTTCCGTCGGCGGCTTGTCCGGCGCGTTCATCCCTGTCGCCGAGGACGCCGCCATGGCCCAGGCCGCGGGCGACGGCTCGCTGACCATCGAGAAACTCGAAGCCGTCACCAGCATCTGCTCGGTCGGCCTCGACATGGTCCCCATCCCCGGCGACACCTCAGCCCAGGCCATCGCCAGCCTCATCGCCGACGAACTGGCCATCGGTGTGATTAACAACAAGACCACCGCCACCCGCCTGATCCCGGTGCCGGGCAAGAAGGCCGGCGAGGTCGTCCGCTGGGGCGGGCTCTTCGGCGAAAGCCCCATCCTCGACGTCCGAAATCTCTCGGCCGGACAGACCCTGATCTCCCGCGGCGGCCGAATTCCCGCCCCCGTTCACAGTTTGCGAAATTGAGATTTACCTGCGATCAGCCGGCGCGTAAGATGGGCGGGGGTTTCGGTTTCCCTGGTTCTGGAGGCGTGGTTTATGGTGAAAGTGGCGATCCTGGGCGCGTGCGGACGCATGGGGCGTCGGCTGGGCACGCTCGCCCATCAGGATGAGCATCTGCAGGTCGTCTGTGCGATCGAACGCGAAGGCCACGAGGATCGGGGCAAGGACTACGGCCGCGCCCTCGGCCTTGCGGACATGGGAGTCAAGGTCGGCCCGACGTTGACCGGTCACCCGCAGGTCATCATCGACTTCACCACGCCCGAAAGCACCACGGCTTGGGTCGAACAGGCCCGTGACAACGGCATCGCCCTGGTCATCGGCACCACCGGCCTGGGTGACCGCGAACTTGACCTGATCCGCTCGGCCGCCCATCAGATCCCCATCGTCCAGGCCCCCAACATGTCGGTCGGCGTCAATCTGCTGTTCCGGCTCGTCGGCCAGGTCGCCAAATCCCTGGGGCCCGAGTACGACATCGAGATCGTCGAGGCCCACCACCGCTTCAAGAAGGACGCCCCCAGCGGCACCGCGCTGGGCTTGCTGAGTTCCATCTGCGACGGAATCGGCTGCGACGCCAGAGACGTGGCGGTCTTCGGCCGCGAAGGCAAATCCGCCGAACGCAAAAAGGGCCAGATCGGCGTCCACGCCGTCCGCGTCGGCGACACCGTCGGCGAACACACCGTCTACTTCGGCACCCTCGGCGAGACCGTCACGATCGGCCACAGCGCCCACAGCCGCGATACCTTCGTGCTCGGCGCCCTGCGGGCCGCCCGCTGGCTCGAAGGCAAAGCAGCGGGACTCTATTCCATGCAGGACGTGCTCTTCGGAGATTAGCAAAGGGAGGTTCGCGCCATGTCGTCCATTCGGTTCAAATGCCCGGCCTGCGAAAAGGCCATCGAGGTTGACGAGAGCGACGCCAATCAGCGGGTGATCTGTTTCTACTGCCGCCAGGTCGTCATCGTGCCCGAAAAAAGCGACCCGCAACTCGTCGGAACCGGCGCCCCGGGCGGCGCCAACTACCGCCACATCTCCGAAGGCGGGCCGGGCCCCGGGCCCGGCCGGCCCGGCAGCAAGTTGATCGGCCTCACGGGGTTCGTCTGCATCCTGGCCGCTCTGGCGCTGATGATCGTCCTGGTCGGCTGGCTGTTCATCCAGATGATGCCCGAGCTTCAGCAGGCGGCCCAACAGGAGCTGCCTCAGGACCAGATCCAGCAGATGATGGCCCAACGGGTCCAGGAACTGATCCGGGACGATCCGATTCCCCTGACCCTCATGTCGCTGTCCATGATGGTTCTCGGACTTATCGGACTGGTCTTCGCCATCATGGGTATCGCGCTGAACAACGGCCGGGGCTTCGGCATTGCTGGAGTCGCCATCGTCACCGCCATCGTCGCGCTGCTGCTGTTGCGTCTGCTGATCGGCATCTAGCACTCCCGATCCAGCCGCCGCGTTCATCATGCGACGATCTCCCTGCGCCCCAATTGTCTCTGAACCGCGCCGGTTGCTTGTCTACCTAAAGCCACCCTGATTTCCCGCCGAAACATCAATCAGCCGGTTGTTAACGGCCTATCGGGGGACTTGACAAGGGAGAGAGTCAGCATGATCGCCAATCTGCACCACGTCCACCCGGAACGTCGACGGGAACCGAGGCTCAGGTACTCCTGGGAGGCCTTTCTGAATCTGCCCGAACACCGCGGCGGAATCATGGGACGCATGGTCGACCTCAACAGCGACGGAGCCGCCCTGCTGGTCGGTCGAGCCTGCACCCCCAACCCCGGCCAGCCGGTCGAAATGAAGCTCGCCTATCCCCGCGTCAGCGACGGCGAATTCCAGATCCTCAACGACCAGCGGTGGGCGACCGTCCTGCGAACCGAACCCTATAACGACGCCCTCAGTCGCGTCGTCCTCCGCTTTCACCAACGCCTGGAAGAAGCCCCAGCCGAGGCCAACGAATACGTTCTGCACTGACCGCCTCGGGGCCTTCACAGCGGCCGCGCGTCCGCTACCGGTATCCGTCCGGTGAACTGTCCCGGCCCTCGTCGTCCTCGTCGTCCTGGTGCTTCCACCGGTCGGCATCCTGGGCGTCGTCGATCTCCCGCTCCAGGTATTTGAACATCTTCTCCTGCATGGGGGCAAACTTCTGGTAGTAACCCACCGTCGTTTGGTAGGCCCGCAGCAGCATGTCCATCTTCAGCAGCGTCCACTTTTGCAGACACTCCGGCTCCCGGATGTTGTCGAACGGATTGCACTTGAACTGCATTCTGCCGTGCTCATCGATCACGCAGAACTCACAGTCTCGGCACTGGATCATATTTCTATCCCTCTCTGTTGGAAATCGTTGCGTTTCCCGCTATCATTTCCATTATACAAGCCTGAACCGACAAACCGACCAAAATATGGTCGAGCGGCCGAGGAGGCGAGACGAGCCAAGCATGACCTTTTTTCTGTTAATCACACTGATGCTATTTCTCCTGTGCAGCCAGTCGCTGTCGTGGGGTCCGGCTACGCACGTGGAGTTGGCCCAGTCGGTGCTGAGCCGGCTCTCGAGCCTCGGATCGGGCCTCGCCGATCTGCTCGGCAGATACCGCAGGGACTTCCTGTTCGGCAACGTCTTTGCCGACGTCATCATCGCCAAAAAGCTCAGCCCGCGCCGGCAGGCGGCGCACAACTGGGATGCCGGACGGCGCGCCCTGACCAACGCCGACGACGACCGTTCTCGAGCCTTCGCCTACGGATTTCTGACCCACCTGGCCGCCGATACCGTCGCCCACAACCTCTACATCCCGTCGCTGATCCGGCAGACCGGCTCCAGCGTCACGCTCGGCCATCTCTACTGGGAGCTTCGGGCCGACCGGCTCGTCGCCCCGGAGCACCGCACCACCGCCCGCCGGCTGCTGCGGCTCCGCAAGCCGGACCACGATCAAGCCATCGCCGATCACGTCTTTCCGGAAGTCAGGTGGCTCGGCCTCAATCGCGGCATTTTCACGAGTACCAACCGCATCACCAACGGTCCCAATTTCGGCCGGGCCATGGGCGTCTGGGAGGACATCTCGCGCTGGCAACTGCTGCCCGAAACGATCCAGCGTCACAAATCCGACGCCTGTGACCGGATGATCGACCTCCTGCTCAACGGCCACGCCAGTGCCCTGCTGCAGGAAGATCCCAACGGACTGGCCGTGCTGCAGCGGCTCCGCGACCAGCGCCGAAGCGCCTGAAAAGCCCCTTGTTCGGCAACGGGCCAGAATAATGCAAGGACCGAAGCGACATACTGCCGCCGTCCTGATCGCAATCGTCGCCCTCACGGTCTGCCCCGCCCTTGTCGCGGCGGCCGATCTGAACGACGCCGCCTCGACCTTCCTGGTCCTGGAGTTCCAGGGGCAAGGCACCGCCGGCCGCAAGCTCGCCGATTCGGTGCAGGTCCGTCTCCGCCGGCAAGCCACGTCGCTCCTGCCGGACGCCTACGTCGTCAGTTGGATCGAGATCGAAAATCAACTGGGCGGACAGATAGACACCCTTTCCGGCGGCCTGCCGGAAACACTCCCGCAGATCGCCCGTCGTCTTGGGCTGGCCGAAGGTCAGAACCTCTACGTCCTTCGCGGCACGCTCACCGACAAGGGCCGGGCGGAGGTCGAGCTCTTCAGCCACACCGATGGACAACAGAAACACCTGTGGCAAAAGCGGTTCTCGGCATCGTCGGAACGGTGGCTGCCGCTTCTCTCGCAGCAGATCGTCGAAGCGGTCCTGCAGACGACCGGTGTAACCAGACCGCCTCCAGCCTCTCGCCCGGCTGTCACCTGGGGCCGGTCAATCCTGCCCAACGGCGACTTCCAGACCGGCGGCGAATTCCCCGCCCACTGGGCCAGACCCGATGGACTGTGCACCTTCTGGGGAAAATCTCCCGACGGCAACGGCCTGGCCCGGTTCGACACCGACGTCTCACAGGACCAGGCCCTGGAGTGGTGGAAGGCCATCGAGGCCGGGGCCGATCCCTGCTCAGCCCCCAAACCCATCCGCACCCAGCCTCCACACTACGATGCGGTCGGCGGCAACTACGGGGCCAGCCTCTACAGCGACTGGATCGAGATCAAGCCCCCCTGCCGGCTGCGACTCTCAGCCGACGTCCGCGGCCCTCGCAACGGCCAAGCCAAGATCTTCGTCAAAGGCTACGCCCTGCTGCCCAAGGGCAAAGAGGGAAGAACCGAACGGCGGGAAATCTGGCAGACCTATCTGCAATGCGACACCGACGGCGGCCCGGCCAAGGTCTATGCGGCGGAATTCGAAATCCCGGGCAAACCAGCCCAACTGAGCAAGCTGGACAAAACGGGAGAGCGCCAACTCCACCGTCCGCAGGTCCAGTGGCTGCGGCTCATGCTGTACGCCTACTGGCCGGTGGGCATCTACGAATTCGACAACGTGCTCCTTCAGCCCGCCAAACCGCTAGAGAAACAGCAGCGTGATCACGTACAAACCCGCCCCCACGCCCAGCATGGCCCCCATGATGGTCAACCACAGCAGCAGTGACGCCACCGGAAGCTGGCGAACGTCTTCGACCTTGGTCGCCTTATAGACCACCGCGATAATCAGCGTCAGCGGAAGCAACATCCACAATCGGTGGCTGTCGAACCGGATCGGGTCGAGGATCAGTGTCGCCGGAACCAGCATGTGGATCAACAAATGCCCGATCATGACGCCTTCCTCGCCGGTGTGTCCACAGTCGCCTGCGCGTTGACCCGGCCGATCGCATCAAGAATAACCAGAATGTTCAGCAGCCCGGCCACGCCCGTGTAGATCGTAGCCAGATCGAGCGTCTTCCCGTAGGATGGCATGGCTGAAGGAAGCTTGCCGATCGCCATCGTCAGCATCGTGTACCCGCCGGTAAAGACGTGAGCGGCGAACCACCAGCGGTTGGTGTCCCAGCTGACCGTGCTCTGGGCCCCGCCGATGACCACCCCGGTCCAGAACGCCAGGCTGATCGCCACAAAGATCACCAAGCCGCGAGCCCGCATTCCCGCATACAGGTGGCCCAGTCCAGGCACCAGCCACGCCAGCACGCCTGCCACAATCGGATTTTTGCCTCTGATCGCGCCCAATTCACTCCTCGCTCAACCGTTGCCAAACGGGCAGGTCCCGCCGTCACAGCAGGCCGTGCCGGTCGGACAGCTTCCCGTCGCCGCACAAGGAGCCTGTGACGATGAACCACCCGAGCCGACCCCGAAAACACTGAACTGCTGCGGGGCGGTGCCCCCGCACTCCGGGCACTTCTCCCGCGAATTCTTGCTCATCTTCGCCTTCAGCAACTCAAATTTGTGGCCGCACTGGCCACAGAGGTACTCGTATATCGGCATAAAAACTTCTCCCACGTCGGTGACGCCGGATCCGACAGTTCCCGAATAATGATAGCTTCAGACAACAGCACCGGCCAGAGCAAAATCCGCTTCAGGGCCAAAACCCGCGGATCACGCCCCTCCACGACGCCCAACCCGCCGGCATCCCGCATGGAGTCCGAGAATTGCCACATGGAGCACTCAACCGTGGTAGCTGAATTCCGGGATGGCGCAGCCCATCCTCGGCTTGTGCATTATCGGTCTTTCCCTCCGTTTCGAAACCGCTGCGGTCTTCCGCAAATCCATCCCGGCCGAGACCCGCACCAACACGGAAAACGACTCTCTCTGGCCCCAATCACGATCATGCCGTCAATAATGGAAGAACTCCGGCCGCGCGGCAACCACTTCGTTCGAACCAGTCACCAACACATGTTCATCCGCCGCTGAGCGGGAACCGCACCCCAACCACACGTGCCGCTCTCATAAATGACGACTGAAATGGTCGTTACGATGGCCACGAGATCGAACACTCTACGGCATCAATCTCGATCGCTAATTTCTATCATGCAACACCACACGTCAAGTGCTATACACAACGAAAACACCGTACAGTACGACTTTGTGAAGGGGTTGCCGGACAAGAACTCCGTCCAAGCCGACTCTCGTGCGAATCATCCACAAGCCGGCAAAGCCCACCTCCGCCCACTAAGGTTGTATCAACTATCTTAATCCATCCGCCGATATTGTATGTTGGCAACCCGGTGCTGCTGACACCAACGCACCAGGCGCCCAGGCAGCATAAATGAGTTAATCGCGTCTTAACACTGATCGATGACGCTGTCCAGCGGTCGACAGGCAGACGGGCAAGGTCGCTCTCTTTACCGCCGGGACCCCGCGCGACCACCGAAGGAAAGTACGATGAAGCAACTCATACCATTTGGCTGGAGCTTTTTTTTCCTACTGCTGAGCATCCCTTCCTACGGCGCCGAACGGGATTCAATTCTGGTGGGTTGTCCGCTCCCGCTGGACGCCTCCTACGGGCAGAACGGGCTGCGCGGAGCGACGCTGGCCGTCGAGCAGATCAACGCGGCGGGCGGAGTAGTGCTTAACGGCCTGCACCTGCCAATCAAGCTCGAGGTCTTGGACACAGGCGATCTGGACCCGAACGTCTCGGAAAGCGAGGCAATGGCCGGAATCGAACGGTTGATCACTGAGAAGAAGGTGGACGTATTGGTCGGAGGGCCCGCCCGATCGGAGTACGGCGTAGCGGCGATGGACGTGATAGCCCGACACGACGTGGTGCACCTGGCCGCCGTCGGTTGCTATACGCCCACGTGGGACATGAAAAAGTTCGCCTCGGACCCGAAAAAATACCGCCGGTCGTTCCGCATGAGCGGCAGCATCGCCTGGTACATCGACGAGACGAAAGGACTGCTGGTTCACCTGAAAAAGGAATATGGTTACAAGAAAATGTTCATCCTGACCCAGGACGTCCTGATGTGCCGTGACGCCGCCGAACTGGTCAAGAAAGCGGCGGTCGAAAACGGCTGGGAAATCGTCGGACAGGAATCCAATCCGACTGAAACGACGGATTTCTCAGCCAGCCTCACCAAGTGCAAGCGATCGGGAGCGCAGGTCCTGTTCCTCTGGAGTTACAGTCCGAATACGGCATTCCTGTTCGAGCAGTGGCGGACCATGGAAATCCCGGCCCTGCCGCTGGGCTTCGTCGAAGCCGCTGAGGATCCCGATTTCTGGAACACCACCAACGGAAAATGCGCGTACTCGGTCATCACGCTCTCCGAGGCGGGAACCAGCCCCTCGGACGTGACGCCGCTGTCGAGGAAGTTCTACCAAGCCTACGAAAAACGCTGGAAAACCCCGCCGCGAAGCACCGGATCGGCGGCCGCCTACGAGGCCGTCTTCGCGATAAAGGACGCCGTGGAGCGGGCCGGCACGCTCGAAACGGATTCGCTCATCGAAGCCCTGGAACAGACGGACCTTCAGGTCGTTCGGGGCCGGCTCCGTTTCGACCAGAACCATCAGAGCGTGTTCGGCTACGATCCCAACACCGCCGTGCTCGGAAACTGGGCCCAATGGCAGGATGGGCAGCGGGTAACCGTCTGGCCCCTCGCGGCCAGGACCGGAAAACTCAAGATGCCGCCATGGCTCCAATGGTGGTGGCTCAAGACCCGCTGATCGCGAACCGGTGGTTGGAGCGTCCTGAGAGGACAGACAAAAACGAGGACACACACATGAGAAGGGCCAGCATCAGTTGGAAGCTCTCCGCAATCACCGTTACCGCCTTCACACTGGGCTTTCTGACGCTCGCCGTCGTCAACATCCTGGAGTTGAGGCGGGCCTACAAAACCGGTCTGGAAGAGGAAGCCCTGGTCATCTCCCGGCATCTGCGGGGCGTGATCTGCAGCAACCTCGGCGACCTGCCCCTCGACGGGTTCACCGGCATGAGCTCCTATCTGCAGAGCCTGGTCGAACCCAATCCCCATTTCGGCTACTGCTTCATCGCGGACCGGACACAGACCATCCTCTACCAGCATCAGAAACAGGACGCCGCGCCGTTCGATCCCGCTTCCGCAGGCGATCTGGACTTTGCCGCCGAGACCGACCAGCACATCAATCCGATCGGACCGTACTATGAGATGGTCGTGCCCATCGTCTGGGAGGCAAAGGTGATCGGAACCATCCATGTCGGCATCCCCCGCAACCAGATCGATGCTCTGGTCACCAAAGCCGTCGTCACCAACGTGGCCGTGGGCCTGCTCATCCTCTCGAGCGCCTTGTTCCTGCTCTACTTCCTTCTGACACAGTGCGTCACCCAGCCGATGGCCAGCCTGGCCCATCGGATCGAGGCGATCAACCGCCATTTCAACCTGGTTCGCCGGAACGAGGACCAGGAGGAGGGCGACGAGTTGGAGCGGTTTGCCCGGTCGCTCAACATCATGGGACAGGAACTGGAGCAGAAGACCGTTTCCAAGGACTACGTCCAGAACATCATCGAGAGCATGAGCGACGCCCTCTTCGTGCTGAACAACCGCGGAACGATCGAGACCGTTAACGAAGCGGCGTGCCGGCTGCTGGGCTACAGCGAACCCGAACTGCTCCATCGACCCCTGCTGGATTTCGTGCAGACCGAGGAGGACCTGTCCTGGAAAACGGTTCTCGCCACCATGGCGGAGGGAGAGAAAACCCGCAACCGCGAAACGCGGATCAGAACGCGAAAAGGCGAGGTTGTTCCCGTGTTCCTGAGCTGCGCCGCAATGAAGGACGCCGTCAAGGCCACCACCGGCGTGGTCTGCACGGTCAAGGACATCACCGAATCGAAGCGGGCCGAGGAGGAACTGCGCCAGGCCAAGGAGACAGCCGAGGCGGCCAATCGGGCCAAGAGCGAGTTCGTCGCCAATATGTCCCACGAGATCCGAACGCCTATGAACGGGATCATAGGAATGACCGAACTGGCCCTCGAAACCGAGCTCACGGAGAACCAGAGAGAATACCTCGACATGGTCAAACGGTCGGCCGACTCCCTGCTGGGAGTCCTCAACGATATTCTCGATTTCTCCAAGATGGAGGCCGGCAAACTGGACCTGTGCCCCATCGACTTCAACCTTCACGACCATCTCCACGACACCATCCGCCTCCTCAGCGAGCGGGCGGACAAGAAGGGGGTCGAACTCGTCTGCCGGATTCTCTCCAACGTCCCCGAATGCCTCGTCGGCGACCCCGATCGACTCCGCCAGATCGTCGTGAACCTACTCGGAAACGCCGTCAAGTTCACCGAACAGGGCTCGGTGGTCGTCCAGGCCGCCGTCGAGTCACAGACCGAAAAGGAAACGGTCATCCACTTCACCGTCGAGGACACCGGCATCGGGATCCCTCCGGACAAGCAGGCGCTCATCTTTGAGGAGTTCTCCCAGGCCGATGCGTCGATCACACGACGCTACGGAGGGACGGGGCTGGGCCTGGCTATCTCTTCCACGCTCGTCCACATGATGGGAGGGCGAATCTGGGTCGAGAGCGAAGTGGGCGTCGGAAGCAGGTTCCATTTCACCGCCCGCCTCGCCCCATCGCTCGCCGCTCCCGCCTCCGCCAAACGCGAATTCGATGACGTCGAACCACTGCGGAACCTCGAGGTCCTCGTCGTCGACGACCACCCGATCAATCGCAGAATACTCGTCGAAATCCTGACCAACTGGAGCATGAAGCCCTCCGCCGCCGGCAGCGGTCCGGAGGCGATCAATCGCCTGGTCCAGGCCCAACGGGCCGGACGCCCGTTTCCCCTGGTCCTTCTCGACGCCTGCATGCCCGACATGGACGGCTTCGCCGTCGCCGAGCGCATCAAGAACGACCCCACGCTCGCCACCGCCCGCATCATGATGCTCTCATCCTCCGCCCGGCAGCAGGACCTCCTCCGCTGCCGCGAACTCGGCATCGCCGTCCACCTGACCAAACCCATCAGGCAATCCAGTCTGCTGCAGGCCATCCTCCAGGTCTTGGGGCTTGCCGGCAGAGACGCCAAGACCTCCTCCGCTCCGGAACTCACCGCCCCAAAAGACCACCCCCCCCTCCGAATTCTCCTGGCGGAGGACAATCCGATCAACCAGAAGCTCGCCGTCCGAATCCTCGAGCGATGGAATCACACCGTCCTCGTCGCCAACAACGGCCGCCAAGCCGTCGAAGCGTCCGAAAAAGAGCGGTTCGACCTGATCCTCATGGACGTGCAGATGCCGGAAATGAGCGGCCTCGAAGCCGCCGCCGCCATCCGCGAAAGGGAAAAAGCCACCGGCGGTCACGTGCCCATCATCGCCATGACCGCCTGCGCCATGAAGGGAGACCGCGAACGCTGCCTCGAGGCCGGCATGGACGGGTACATCTCCAAGCCGATCCGCGTGAACGATCTGCTCGGCACGATCGACGAGGTCGTTCCCGTGCCTCGATAGCTTCCCGCTCTACCGGTCCAGCGAACCGTAACTCTGCCGTATCGCGTGGTACGCAGGCTTCAGTTCCAGGTCGTAGCTGATCACCGCGTCCGAGACCTGCGGCCAGCAGTCGCAGAGGTTCCACAGCAGCAACCCCCACGTCTTCGGCTCGGCCCCGTAGTGCTCGATCCACCACCGGCAGGCGTCGGCCTGAATCTTCTGGGTCACCTCGATCATCTCCTCCAGGCTCCTGGGCTCCGGATACCCGTTGTTGCGGACGCCCTCCAGAACCTGCCCGACGTCGCGATAGAAGCGCCAGCGGTTGGTGTCGCTGGAGTGATAGTACCACAACGGATGACTCAGCGGCCACTGACGCTCCGCCGGCATGAACGAATCCACCGTCTTCTTCGACGGCAGGGAGATCCGGCCGATCTCGCTGACGAAGTTCGGCGGCCCGTCGGTGTAGAACTTCTCGTC
Organism: Phycisphaerae bacterium; assembly: GCA_012729815.1. Lineage (NCBI taxonomy): Bacteria > Pseudomonadati > Planctomycetota > Phycisphaerae > Phycisphaerae bacterium. Next base: position 63,737 of record JAAYCJ010000174.1, read on the forward strand.
GTGGCGGATCGTGTGGTTCCACAGGTGGCAGTCGCCGAACCGCGGGTCGTTGGAATGACGGCCGGGCGCCGAAAACGGACTCGACGGCACGTACGGCCGACCGCCGTCCAGCCGGCCAACCACCTCCGGCAACACCTTGTGCGAAATCAGCGTGCCCGACTCGACCCCGCACAGCCAGTCCACCTCGTTGTCGCCCGACCAGACCCCCATCGACACATGCCCGCGCTGACGGCTGACCACCAGTTCCGCCTCGCGGCGGACCAGCTTCAGGTACGCCTCGTCCTGCGGATACAGCGAGCAGGCGAACATGAAGTCCTGCCAGATCAAAATCCCCTTCTCGTCGCAGGCCGCCCAGAAGTGCTCATCCTCGTAGACGCCCCCGCCCCAGACCCGCATCATGTTCACGTTCGCCTCAGCCGCCAGCCCCACAAGCTTCCGCGTCCGCTCGCCCGTGAACCGCCCAAACATCGCGTCGTACGGCGTCCAGTTCAGCCCTTTGGCGAAGTAGTCGCGGCCGTTGATGGTAAACCGCAGGCCGATCCCACCGTCGTCCCGCGGCTCCTGAAGCATCCGCAACTCGCAGACGCCGAACCGCCCCCGCCGAGTATCGAGGTGATGGTTCTCCGCGTCGTGCAGCTCAGCGGTAAAATCGTGCAGGTGCTGATCGCCCATCCCGTTGGGCCACCACAGCTCCGGCTGTGCCATCTCGAACGGAATCACCACGTCGTTGAGCCCGCCCGTCACGTCCACCGTCGTATCGACGCTGGTCCCGCCGTAGCTGCCCGTCACCCGCGCCTTGCCCGCTTGGCCGTGCCAGTCGACGGTCAGCACCGCCTCCATCGACGCCCGGCCACCCTTGACCGCGACCGTCCGCGCCCCGGCGTACAGGATGCGCCCGCGGTCGACCAACTCGATCCGCGCCGGACGCCACGGCCCTACCGTCACCAGACGCGGGCCGATGTCCCAGCCGTAGCTGATCTGGGCCTTGCGGGTCCGCGTCCGCTGGAGCGGAGGGTGTTGGCACGGGTCGCGGTCCGAAAAATCACACTCGAAGAGGGACGAACCGAACCGGATCATCAGTTCGACCGGCCGATCCGCGCGAAGGTGTGAGGTGATATCCACCCAGTACGGCACGAACATGTTCGAGTGTTGCCCGACCCGTCGACCGTCGATCCACACCGTCGCGAACGTGTCCAACCCCTCAAAGTGCAGCAACGCCCGCTGGCCGTCGGGTATCTCCACCGGACCAATCGGCCGACGGTACCAGAAATCCACCTCCTCGCACCAGCGGTAGTGGTCCAGATTGTCAGCGAAGAACGGATCCTCCACCAACCCATGCCGGTGCAGGTCCGCCTGCACGCTGCCAGGCACCGTCGCCTCACGCCAGACCCGCCGCCCCTGCTCCTCCGGCGTCAGAACCTCGCGATCCTTCGTGGCATACTGCGTCCAGGCAAACTCCCAGCCGTCGTTCAACTCATAGACCCGCGTGGCCATCGATCATCCTCATCACTTGTAGTCTCAAAACGACCGCCCCTCCCGGGGCGCAACGCAAGGATGATACCGAGAACTCCCAGCCATGAAAAGCCCTAACCAACCAATCAGACACCTTTGCCGTTCGCCGCCTTCGCAACCCCCCACCGCCCACATTCCTGGCCCATTCCCTGCGTTCCTATAGGAATTCCTGGCGGCGTTTCCACCTGCGCCTCCAAAACCGCCCATTTGCCTTTAGGTCAAACCCATGATATCTTTATCCGGCGGGAACCACCCCCATCCCCGCCCGCGCGTCGCCCCACGCGACGTTTGACAACTCAAGACCCTCCGGCCGCGGGAAGGCGATTTCCTCCCGTTCACCCGATCGCGACAAATCGCACAATCTGTACAGAATCCCGCGAAGAACCGCTCCCCGACCAATCGTACATTCTGTACAGAGCGCACATCCAACCGCCAGCCGGTTCACTGGAACTCCCGAGCACCGGACTCGCCCACGACGGGGGGCCGCGCAGATTTGACAATTTGTACAAAACCCGCGCATCGGCAACGTCCTGTAGCCACCATCCCGAAATCCTGGACTGGTACGGACCGCACGCTTTGTACAAAACGTACAGCCCCCTCTTCCCTGATCTGCCCGATCCCGGATCCCCAGGTCTTTTCCGCGTGTTCCGCGTACTTCGTGCCGTCCTACCAGCGGTCGGTTCGGAACGGCGAAGCGGGCAGACCGGCATGGTTGTAGAGGTTCGCCTCCGGGTTGTCAGCCCACGCGTAACGCACCGCCGCCGGCTCAGCGATCTGATCGTTCCAGACCACCACCCGATCGCCCTCGATCGTCGCCTCAGCCCAGACGAACTGCCGGTCCGGCCCGGCAACGGCAAAACCCACCAGCTTCTCACCTTGGGCCGCTAAGCCGCCATCAACGTGCTTGAAGGTCAGGTATGCTTTCCCGTCACGGACCTCCATCGCCTCGAAGACCGGCCCCGAGAACACCACGTCGCGTCCGCAGGCCACCGCCTCGGCCGCCAGGGCCAGACGCCGCCCCACTTCCTTCTTGTTCGTCGGGTGAATGCTCACCGCGTCGCCGATATCGATCGCCACCGCCATCGCCGTGTTCGGGACCTTGAGCGTCTCAAGCTGCGCCTCGCGAATTCGGGCCCAGCCCGAATCGGTCGGCTGATCGTGCCGCGCCATGTAGTTGGCCAACTGCACGAACAGGAACGGAAACTCCCCCTGTCCCCACGTCCGCCGCCAGCCCTCGATCATCGCCGGGAAAAGCACCTTGTAGTGCTCAGCCCGCCCGACGTTGCCTTCGCCCTGATACCAGATCGCTCCGCGAATCCCGTACGGCACAGCCGGGTAGATCATCGCGTTCCACAACGCCGTCGGGCTGTTGACCCGGCCCGGCGGGGCCGGTGAAGCCGGCTTGGCCAGCTCTGGGTGCTCCGGCGTAAGCGCCGCCGCCACCTTGTACTTCCATTCCCCATACAGCCCGATCGGCTGTGTCCCCTCAGCCCCCTGCAGCCACACCCGCATCTGCCAAGCCGGACCCATGAACCCGCCGTTGCCGAAATGGTCGAACACCCGGATCGCGATCGTATTCGTCCCTTCCTTCACCAGCCGCCCGGGCACCACGTACTGCCGCGCCGCCTCCCAGGAACAGAACGTCTCGGTCCCGGTCCGGCCGATCTCCGCCCCGTTCCAGTACGTGATGTCAAAATCGTCAACCGGTCCCAACTCCAGCAGCAGGTCGCGACCCGCCCACTCCGCCGGCAAGGTCACCTGCCGACGAAACCAGACGACCCCGTCGATCTCGCCCGCCAGGTCCTCGATCTTCCGCGGCAGTTCGCCCGTCGCCCACTCGCTGTCGTCAAAGTCCTCCTTCGCCCAACCCTGCGCGAAACCCGCGTTGCCCGGATCGCTTCGTTTGGTCGCAGCCTCCCACTCGGCGATGGCCCTTTGATATTCCCGCACCACACCCGCCATGTCCGTCCGCATCCGCATCAACTGCTCGTGCATCGGATGCAGTTCCGGATAGCGCCCGAACGCCTCCAGCGGCGTCCACGTCTCGGCGTTCGTGCCGCCCCAACTGCTGTTGATGATCGCCACCGGAACGTCGAGTTTCTCACGCAGCTCGCGGGCGAAATAGTAGGCCACCGCCGACATCCACGTGATCTTCTCCGAGACCGCGGGCGTCCACCCGGCTTGGAAATCCTCGACCGGCTCCGCCGCGCCGCGGTACGGCGCGAAGAACAGCCGCAGCTTCTCATCGGTCGCCGACGCGATCAACTCCTGCCCTTCCGGCAGTTCCTTGACCGCCATCGCCATGTTCGACTGACCCGAAGCCACCCACACCTCGCCCACCAACACGTCCTTATACGTCAGGCGGCTGCTGCCCTCGATCTCCATCTCGAACGGACCGCCGGCCTCGCCCGACGGAATGGTCAGCCGCCACGACCCGTCCTTCCACGCCGACGCCGACGCCTCATGCCCGCGAAACCGCACCGTCACCGTCTGCCCGGGTTCATCCTGCCCCCAGACCGGCACGGCCATCTCCCGCTGAAGCACCATCCCCTCTCCCACCATCGAGGCGGTCCGCACCTCGCCCAACGCAACGCCACCGACCATCAAGATGATCAACAACTTCTTCATAGGCGTTCACCCCATACGAGTGCAGGCGCACGGATACATCACCCCAACACCCACCTCATTCTGGCTTCTGACTTCCGGCTACTGGCTTCTTCTTTACCAGCCGTCGGTCCGGAACGGCACCGCCGGCAGGTCCGCCTCATTATACAGGTTCGCCTCCGGGTTGTCCGCCCATGCGTAGCGAACCGCCACCGGCTCGGCCACCTGGTCCGACCAGACGATCACCTTCTTGCCGTCGATCCTCGCATTCGCCCAGACGAAATTGCGATCCTCGCCCGCCACCGCGAAACCCTTGAGCTGGTCGCCCTTGACGACCAGACCGCCGCCGACGTGGTCGAAGCTCAGGATCGCCTTGCCGTCCTTGACCTCCATCGACTCAAACATCGGGCCCGAATAGACCACCTTCTTGCCGTAGACCTTCGCCTCGGCCCACAGCGCCAGGCGCTTGCCCACGTCCTGCTTGTTCTTCGGATGGATGTCCACCGCGTCGCCGATGTCGATCGTCACCGCCAGACCGGTGTTCGGGACGCTCAGCGTCTGGGTCTGAGTCTCACGCAGCCGCGCCCAAACGGTGTCCGTCGGCTGATCGTGACGCGCCATGAAATTGGCCAGTTGAACGATCCCAAACGCAAAATCCCCCTGCTGCCACGCATCGCGCCACGACTCGATCATCGCCGGCAGCAGCAACCGGTATGCATCATAGGCGCCCGAGTTCGACTCGCCCTGGTACCAGATCGCCCCGCGGATCCCGTACGGGACCAGCGGCCAGATCATGCCGTTGAACAGCACCGTCGCGGTGTTCGGATTGTTCGCCCCGCCGGTGCCCGGCTTGGCGTCGTTGGCGGTCGCGACGATCACATGCTCGACCTGGTACTTCCACGGCCCTTCCAGCTCGATCGGCTCGCCCCCCTCGTCCGAAAGCGACATCAATCCAGCCGCGCCGTTGATCCCGCCGCCGCCGAAATGGTCGTAGGCCCGCACCGCAATCGTGTTGGACCCGGCCTTCACCAGGCGGCCCGGCACCGTGTACCGCCGCGGCGACGCCCAATACCCCGGTGTCTCGCTGCCCGTCGAACCGATCTTCTCACCGTTGAAATAGGTCACGTCGTAGTCGTCGACCGGGCCAAGCCGCAGCGTCAGGTCCTTGCCCGCCCACACTTGGGGTACCTCCACCGTCCGGCGGAACCAGACCGCCCCATCCAGCGTCCCCATCCCTTCCACCATCTCCCAGGCCACCGGCAGGTCCATCGTCGGCCACCCGCTGTCGTCAAACTCCGGGGCGGCCCAACCCTGCCCGAAACCCTTGTTGCCCGGATCCGCCCGGCCGGTCCGATGCTCCCACTCGGCCACAATCTCCTGCTCCTTCTGCAAGAGATTCTCCTGATCGCCCAATGTCTGATCCAGAAGCTGAATGTCGGCCCCGTACGTCCCGAGCCTCACCAGATGCTCGCGACTGGTCCAGGCCTCGGCCCGCGTGCCGCCCCATGAGCTGTTGATCAGTCCCACCGGCACCTTCATATCCTTGTGCAGCGTGCGGCCGAAGTAGTACGCCACGGCGGAGAAGTTTCCCACCGACCCGGGCGCGCAGCGGACCCACGTGCCGCCGATCTGCCCGTCCGGCGTGACGGTCGGGCGCATCGGCACCGAGAACAGCCGAATCTCCGGATAATCCGCCGCTGCGATCTCTTGCTCCGCGTTCAGCGACGCCACCACCGACCACTGCATGTTCGACTGCCCCGAAGCCACCCACACCTCACCTACCAGCACGTCACGCAGCACGATCGTGTTCTTGCCGACCACCTTCATCTCGAACGGTCCGCCCGCCCTGCCGGACTTGATCTTCAGGTTCCACGAGCCGTCCTTCCAAGCCGTGGCTGTGGCCTTCTTGCCGCGGAACTCGACCGTCACCGTCTCCCACGGATCAGCCGTCCCCCAAACCGGCACGTCCATCTTCTGCTGGAGCACCATGTGGTCGGTAAACAGCCCGTGCAGTTGCACGTCGCCAAATGCCGCGCCCGCCAAACCGAAGGTCAATAGTGCCGCCGCCATAGCCCAAGCCCGTCGAAACATACCCTACTCCTTATTCAGTTGTGCTGGAATGAAGTCAACGTTTTCTCACCAATCATCCGTACGAAAAGGAACGGCCGGCAG